>JACPZV010000196.1 GCA_016195295.1 Acidobacteriota bacterium | reverse complement strand
ATCCGGCGATCCGCGCGGCCGTTGTCGGCAACGTCCAGACCGCCGCCCTCCGGCATTTCGGCCACACGCGATCGTCTGGCGAGTTCTACCGCGCGCTCGACGAAAAATTCTACGCGCACGTGTCGCCCAACGCCGAGGACGGCGAGTCGTTCGCGCTCACGTTCGATGAAGGCCTGCGCTTTCTGATCCGATCGGTCGTCGCCTTCTTCGCGCAGCCCCTGCCTTCGTCTGTCGATTCCGCGAAATGGCTGTTGATGGTGCCGCTGCAGGTCGTCTGGTGGGGCGCCAGCCTTCTGGCGCTTGTGGGCGCGATTCGCGGGCTGTGGCGACATCCGCTGCTCGCGTCGCTCTTTGTCGGCTTCATCGTGGCGAGCGTCGTCGCGATCGCTCCCAACAGCGGCAATCTCGGCACGCTCATCCGGCACCGCGACGTCATCATGCCGTTCGTCGCGATGCTCGCGGGCTTGGGAGGCGTCACGCTCGCGGAACGGTTCGTCGCCCTTTCGGATCCCGTTCTCGCGTCGCGTGACCATGCGGTGGAGTCGTGGCCGTAATCGACGGCAACGGCCGGCTCTTCGGCCGCGTCAATCTGTTCGACGCGGCGGCGATTGCCGTGGCGCTGATCATCGTGGCGCTCACTGTCGTCGGCTACCGGCTGCTCCGCGTCCCGGTGGCGCCGAAGATCATAACGGTGACGCCTGCCACGCTCACGCCTGGTCCCGATTTGCGGATCACCGTGACCGGACGCAATCTGCTGCCGTACATGCGCGTGTTCCTGCAGCGCACCGCACGGCCGAACGCGGTGATGAACGACGTCAGTCCGGCGGCTCATTTCGACAGCTACGTGCTCGTCAATCTTGCGCAGGCGAAGTTTCTGGTGGAGAGCCCGGAGCTGGCCGAGGTGAGGCTGCCGGACGGGCTGCTGCCGGGGACCTACGACCTCATCTTGTACAACGAGACCAATATCGTCGCCGTTCGAGAGGCGGCGTTCACCGTCGCGCTGCCGCAGCAGGAGCGCTCGGCGCGCATCAGCGCCACGATTCGGTTTGTGGGCCGCCAACAGGTCCTGGCCTTGGCGCATGACGGCGACGTCGACGTCTCGCCGGGCGACGGCGAGGCTTCCACGATCGTGTCGATCGAGCACCGGGCTGAAGTGAACGCCGACCTCAGCGACGGCATCGGCGATGGCCGCGTGCGCGGTCAGGAAAAACTCGGCGTCCTCGAATGCGTCGTCCGCATTCCCGTCACGCGCGTTCCGACGGGCTGGTGGTACCGCGGCCAGTCGATTAAGGCGGGCGCCCCGATCACGTTCCAGACCGACCAATACACCATGCGCGGCGCGGTGGAGAGTTTCAAGGTGGTGGAATCGTGGCGATAGTCGACCGCGAAGGCCGGTTCTTCGGCCGCCTCAATCTGTTCGATGCGTCGGCGATCGTCGTGGTGCTGGCCATCGCCGCGTTGACCGTCGTCGGCTACCGTCTGCTTCGCGTGCCGATCGCGCCGACGATCGTGACGCTGACGCCGTCGACGCTCACGGCCGGTCCTGATTTGCGGGTCGTCGTCAAAGGCGAGAACCTGCTGCCGTACTTGCACGTGTACCTGCAGCGCACGGCCCAGCCGAATGCCGTGATGCACGACATCAGTCCGATGGCGCACTTCGACGGCTACGTGCTCGTCAACTTCGCGCAGGCGAGGTTTCTTGTCGAAAGCCCGACGCTGGCCGAAATTCGGTTGCCCGACGACCTCCTTCCCGGCACCTACGATCTCGTGATCTACAACGAAACGAACATTGTCGCCGTACGACAGGCCGCGTTGATCGTCAATCCGGCTTCGCCTCCGAAGCCCACGCATTCGAGCGATCCCGAAGCGGTCGTGCGGATCAGGGGCGCGTTCAGCGGCCTCAGCCGGGAGGCGGCCACGACCCTCGCGGGCGGCACGAAGCTCCCGGGCGGTACGCAGGATCCCTGGGGAGAAATTCTCAGCGTCAAGGCGCCGGCGCCGGACGAGGCGCGGCTGGATTTCGGCGCGACGGCGGTCATGGCGAAGATGGCCAATCGATGGCAGGTCCGCGCCGAGCTGCGCGTGCGCTGCACCGTGAACGCGTCGAAGTGTTATCTGCCGAACGGAGGGTTGCTGCAGCCCGGCGGCAACGTGACGATCGACGTCGGCGGCAAAGCGTTGGCGTTCGTGGTGGCGGAAGTGCTGCCGGGCGAGCCGCAGGCGTTGACGACCGTGAATGCGACCGTTCGTTTCGTCGGTCGCACCAGCGTCCTGGCGATGGTGCACGCGCAGGACGTGGACCTGTCTCCCGGCGACGACCGCGACGTCGCGGCCACGATCGTCTCGGTCGAACGGCTGGCTGAGATGACGAGCGAGCTCAACGAAAACCTGGTGGACGGCAGCATTCGCGGCCAGGAGAAAGTCGGCGCGCTCGAATGCGTCGTCCGGATTCCGGTCACCCGGGTTGCGACGGGCTGGTGGTATCGCGGCCAGTCGATCAAGGCCGGCGCGGCAATCACGTTCCAGACCGATCAGTACACCGTGCGCGGCGCGATTGAAAACCTCGGGCCGCGGAGTCCGAAGTGAAATTGCGGTTGTTGGAGTTGTTGATCTGTCCGTGGTGCCGGGGAGCGTTTTCGTTGACCGCGTTCGACGGCGCCGCGCCAGGCGCCGAAGTGTCAGAAGGATTGCTGCAGTGCGCCTGCGGCCGCCGATTTCCGATTGTCAACGGTATCCCGCGCGTTCTCGACGGAGCGTTCACGTTGTTTCCGGATTTCGTGAACCGCCATCGCGACCGGTTGCCGCCGCTGCCGAACGTTCCGGTGATGCGCACGCGGGAAGCGGACGACATCCGGCGCACGCGCGAAAGCTTCGGGTATCAGTGGACGCGGTTCTCCGAGATGGTGATCGACTTTCGCGAGAACTTCCTCAACTACATCAAGCCGCTCGACGAGACGTTCTTTCCCGGCAAGCTGGGCCTGGATCTCGGGTGCGGCTTTGGACGCCACATCTACAACGCGGCGAAGTTCGGCGCCGAGATGATCGGCGTCGATTTGAGCGACGCGATCGAGTCCACGCGCGCGAACACCCGCGAGCTCCCGAACGTGCACCTCGTGCAGGCGGACGTGTACCACCTGCCGATCCGGCCGGGCGTGCTCGACTTCGCGTACAGCATTGGCGTGCTTCACCACACGCCAGATCCTGAAGCGGCCTTCCGCTGCCTCGTGCCGCTGGTGAAACCCGGCGGGTCGGTCTTCGTCTGGGTGTACAGCAAGAGCCGGTCGTTCTGGAATTTCTGCATCGAGACCGTCCGCGCCGTGACGACGCGGTTGCCGCAGCCCGCGCAGAAGGCGATTTCATTTGTCGCGGCCGTTATCGACTACGGTGCGTTCGTTGGTCCGTACAAGATCGCGTCCTCCGTGCCGGGGCTCGGCGGCGTCGTCCAGAAGCTGCCGCTGCGCCGGCTGCGTCTGTATGCGGCGTATCCGTTTCAGGTGTGCTACGCGGACTGGTTCGATCGTCTCGCCGCGCCGATTCGCTTCTACTACGACGACAAGGATATGGAAGGCTGGCTCACGCGCGCGAGCCTTACGCATCAGACCATTTCGCCGACCGGACTCTTCGGCTGGCGCGCGTACGGGGAGCGCGCGTGACCGAACTGCGGATGCTCGCGCTTTCTCCAGTCCCAGAGGAAGGCGCTGGCTGTCGGTTTCGGATCGCGCAGTACGTGCCGACGCTCGAAGCCGCCGGCATCCAAGTGACGATCAGCCCGTTCTTCACGCGTGAGTTTTTTGAGCTGGTGTATCGGAAGGGTCATCACGTCCGGAAGGCGTTGCTGTTCGCGCGGCGGGCGCTCGCCCGGCTCCATTTGCTCTCCCTTCGCCGGCGTTACGACATCCTTTATATATACCGTGAGGCTTTTCCGGTCGGTCCAGCGCTCCTCGAGGCGCTGCTCGCGCGGACGCCTGGCGTAGCGATCGTCTACGACTTCGACGATGCGGTGTATCTGCCGAACACGAGCGACGCCAATCGCGCGATCGCCGCGCTCAAGTGGCCGGGGAAAGTGAAGTCGATCGTCCGGCGCAGCGACTGCGTGATCGCTGGGAACGAGTATCTCGCCGCCTGGGCGCGCCAGTACTCCGATGCCGTCCGCGTCATCCCCACGTGCGTCGACACGGACAAGTTCGTTCCACGGCCAGATGTAGGCCGGGTCCTTTCGGACCCGGCGTCGCGGCCACATGTAGGCCGGGTCCTTTTGGACCCGGCGCGCCCGATCGTCGGTTGGATCGGGACGCCCACGACCGTTCCGTATCTCCTATCGCTGCGATCGATCTTGCAGGACGTCGCGCGGACGCATCGCTTCGTGCTGCGTGTCTGCGGCGCGGGCGCCGATCTGCGGATTCCCGGCGTCACGGTCGAGAACGTCCCGTGGGCGCTCGACGCGGAGGTGTCGCTCTTCAACACGTGCGACGTCGGCGTCTACCCACTGTCGGACGATGAGTGGGCGAGAGGGAAGTGCGGGTTCAAGGCGATTCAGTTCATGGCGTGCGGCGTGCCCGTAGTGTCCGCGCGGGTCGGGGTCAACCGCGAGATCATCCAGGACGGCACGAACGGTCTGCGCGCGCGGCATCGCGCGGCCGGTGACGCCAGGGTGGCCGTAGGAGCGCCGCGCCCGTGATGCGCCTTACGCGGTGTTACACTGCCACTCATGGGAAGCAGCCCGGCGGCCGTGCAACTTCCGGCGATGGTCGAAACGACTCTCCACGCGTTTCTCGCCGGAGTCCGCGAGCGGTTCGGGCCGAGAGTCGCTGAGATCCGCCTCTTTGGCTCGTACGCGCGCGGCGAGGCCACTGCAGACTCCGATGTTGACTGCCTCGTCTTGCTCGATCGCGTGGACCAAGACGACGACCGGGCGATCACCAATCTGGCCGCCGATCTCACGTGGCAGATCGCTGGGGTTGTCGTGTCCCCCATGACCATGTCGGTCGCAGAGTTCGAGGCCTGGAAGGCTCTGGAACGCCGCACGCCACTGGAGATCGAGCGCGAGGGGATTCCGTTGTGACCGGCGCGAACAAACGCGCCAACGTCGCGTCGGAACTCGGTCGCGCCGACGAGTCCATGCGCGCCGCCCGCGTACTGGTCGACGCGACGCTCCTCCACGACGCCGAAAGCCGCCTCTACTACGCGATCTACCACTAGGATAAGCGCGGGATTTCGGTGGTGAAGAACGTTTTGACCGCCTGCCACTCGAGCGGCACGAGCATGTGGGGCATCGGTTCGCGCTCGGCATCCTCGAAGTAGACCAGCGATTTCAGCACATGGACGCGGCTGTAGGGCGAAGCCAGCGATGGAGGATGGCTACGACGCGTCGTGAAGCGCGGTGATGTCGCCGGCCGGGATGCCGTACAGAAGGGCCCAGAAGTTGGCCGCGCGCCGCGATAAACGGCGTTCATGGCGGACGACCTCGGTGATTGCTGATTCCGGTGGAGGCACAACCTTGGCACGCTGGAGTGCATCCAGAAGACTTTTTCTTGCGCCCGCGTCTCGGAATGCCTGCAGATCCTCAGCGGTC
>JACPZV010000226.1 GCA_016195295.1 Acidobacteriota bacterium | reverse complement strand
TACGTCGGCGATCGTCGCGAATCGTCGCGTCATCTGGCTTCAATGGAGCCGCGGCTGATCAGCCGCGGAGATTGCCGAGCGCGTCGATCAGGTCACGCCCGAGCTCGGGCTTCAATGGAGCCGCGGCTGATCAGCCGCGGAGATTCGAACAGACGCCGGGCCTGCGCGTCTGGCGCACGGAGCTTCAATGGAGCCGCGGCTGATCAGCCGCGGAGATTCGGCACGGGCGTGGCCCAGCCAGGCAGCCGGATTGCTTCAATGGAGCCGCGGCTGATCAGCCGCGGAGATTCGGCCCTGGCGATCGGGTCGTGCCAGCTCGTTCCCGCGCTTCAATGGAGCCGCGGCTGATCAGCCGCGGAGATGTTGAGCTCGTGCGCGACCCCGATTTTTATTTTGCGCTTCAATGGAGCCGCGGCTGATCAGGCCGCGGGGATACAGAGCGGGGACGTCGATCGAAACGTTCCAGGATGAGCTTCAATGGAGCCGCGGCTGATCAGCCGCGGAGATAAGTAATCGACGAAATCAAGCGCGAGCTGCGCCGGGAGCTTCAATGGAGCCGCGGCTGATCAGCCGCGGAGATGCCACGACCTTGGCCCGCTTGTCCAAGCCGTGCGCCAGGCTTCAATGGAGCCGCGGCTGATCAGCCGCGGAGATATCGTCCCAAACTCTTCGCCCTGCACCACCCGGTAGCTTCAATGGAGCCGCGGCTGATCAGCCGCGGAGATACAAAGCGGGCACGAGCATCGAAACGATCCAGGACGAGCTTCAATGGAGCCGCGGCTGATCAGCCGCGGAGATTTAATTAAAGATACGATCGATGACGGCACTCATCCGCTTCAATGGAGCCGCGGCTGATCAGCCGCGGAGATGCAGTCGTGCATCCTGGTCCCTGTGCGCGCGTGAGGCTTCAATGGAGCCGCGGCTGATCAGCCGCGGAGATCCACACCGCGGTCGTCGATGACGTCGAGCACTTCAGGCTTCAATGGAGCCGCGGCTGATCAGCCGCGGAGATACTGCACTCGAAAACTCTCCAGTTGTCAAAGACTTGCAGCGTCGGCCCCGAGCGGTCGGCCCGGCGGGACGCTGTTGCGTCATCACGCGCTGAGTAGTGTAGCCGCAAATCCTTACCTCCACATTGTTTCCTCCCCGCGAGCGGTCCGGCAACGGCGTTGACCACCGACCCGCTCGCGAGACCGCCGGGACAAAGTCTCATCGAGTCTCGAATCCTGGATACCGCGACAGCTCCCCCGTGACGACGCGCGCGAGAAGCCGTGCCTGGATCTCCAGCACGCGCCGATAGCTGACACGATACCCGAACACCGGATGCGTGACGAGCGTGTCCATCCGCTGCTCGTACGCGCGGATGAATCCCTTGCGCCCGCTCGCCGATAGCGCGACCGCATCTCCCGCGCGGACGCAGTCCTCCGGCTTGACCATGCGACCGTTAATCGCCGTCAAGACCGCTGAGTCGGCCACGAGCGGCCGGAATCCTTCCATCAGGTCGAGCGCCAGCGCGGGCCGCCCGAATCGAGGCTGATGATAAAAGCCCATGAATGGATCGAAGCCGATCGCGTGACACACGATCGTGAGATCGCGAACCAGCAGGCTGTAGCCAAGCGACAACAGGGCGTTGACCGGATCGCGCGGCGGCCGGCGGTTGCGCCCGTTGAAATCGAACGCCGGCGTCTCATCCTCATCCTCCACTTTCAGCATGCCGGCGAACTGTCCGAAGTACACGCGCGCCCCGGAGCCCTCGATGCCCAACAACGTCTCCATGTCACCGATCCGTTGTGCGGCATCCGCGAGCTGCTTGAGCTGCGCGATCGCGCGGGCGGGCGGCTCGAGGTGGTTGCGCTGCAACAGCGTCCGCTGATTGCGAATCTTACTCGAGACGATGTCCCGCGCCATCTGAAGACAGAAGTCCGGATCGGCGGCGCGCGCAAACTGGTCGCGCCGCAAAAACACGTTCTTCAGCCCCATGCCGGTCGTGAGGCCGTAGAACCAGTGACCGGTCGAAAAGTACGCGATGGGCTTCTCCGACCAGCAGAGCGCCTGCACGGCCCCGGACGTCACCGACACGTTGCCGAACACGTTCACTTGAGAGATGTCGTGCAGCCGTGCATCCTGGACGACGCCGTCTTTGTCGCGAATCTTGAGCACTTCGTCGGACTTGCCGACCGAGAGCCCGTGGCCCGTGATGTAGAGCGGACGCCGATCGTCGCGCGCGGGCACAAGTCGCCGAATCTCTCCCAGGGGTTCCTTCACCAGCGGTCGCTCTTCGACGTCGGCCTCCTCGTGAAACAGCGCCAACTGCGCCTCGTCCTCGGAACGCGGCAGCGCCATCGAGACGGCCGTTTCGTCCGGAAGGCAGATGGACACCAGCGAGCACCGCGGGCACTTCGGGCTGTCCACGAGCGGCAGCGGGATGCGTCCTTTCTCGGCGAGCGTTCGCGCGCCCGCGGTCTGCGCCATCGTCACAGTCGCCAACTGCTCGTCTATCGTCACGCGCACGCGCTGCTTCGTGGCGTTGTAGTAGACGACGGCCTCGTCGCACGCATAACCGTTGTCCCGAAGAATCAGCGCTTGCGCACAGACCTGGGCACGATCCGCGGGCCACGCCTCGGGACCGTCATCGCCGACGCGCGGCGCCCCGCGCTTGTAGTCCACCGGCGTCACGGAAGACCCTGTGCCTTCGACAAGATCAATGACGGCGATCAGCCCCAGTCGCTCGCTCGACAGCGTGACCGATCGCGCGTGGATCTTCTCGCCCGCCGCGTCTCCCGCGGCGGGCAACGCGGCTTCGCGTCCCTTGATGGTCTCGTGGCGCAGCGACCCTTCGACCGTGTCGCCGCTCTCCGCAAACACGCCCTCGACCCATTCGTAGAAGAACAGACGCGGACAGTAGACGAACTCGTTCAGCATGCGGGCCGGCAGATAGTCCGGCAGATCCGGGCGCCGGCGGAGGCGGGCCTTCGCGGCCGATGGTGACGGGAAGTGCAGAGGAACAGGCGCCGGTTCGGTGCTCATCGCCGTCACTCCTTCGTGCGACCGTCCACGATGATGCAGGGGCTGTCGATCGGCGAGTACGGCTTCCCCAGCGCGGTGATCACGCGGTCGCCGCGACCCTCGACCGGGCCGAGATCGACGAACAGCACCTGGTCTTCACGGTGGTCGATGATCGCCGAGAGCAGATGGCGGCAGCGCGCGAGGTCGGCCTGATTCAACTGGCACTCGAAGACCGAGTACTGCAGGTGATCCCCGAACCCGCGCATCGTCTTGTGGACTCGGGCGAGGCGCTTGTCCTCGCAGATGTCGTAGGTGACGAGGAAGGTGTTGCGCATGCCGGCACGCCCCGCCAGCGTATCGGCTGGGGGGAGGTCCGGCTTCAGCAGCCCGGTTCAATTACTCCCCGGCTGCCGCTCGTCGGTGTCGAGCCGGCTTCGGGGGCAGGGAGACCAGACGATCACCCGACGCGGCATCCTTCTTCCTCAAGTCAGTCACAATACGGGCGACGTCGAATCCGAAGGCAGCGGCGTGAGCCCGGCGGACGGCGCGAATGTCCTCGACGATTTCATCGAGAACTTCATCGTTGACGCGATCATTCGGCTCGACCATTGTCAGTCCTCCAACAGCTCTTCGGGTGTGCAGAGGAAGCGTAGCAGAACTCGGGCTCGTGTACTCAGCGCAGACCGTACAGATACAAGAGTGCGGCATACCCGCTTGGCAACGCGTCGGGCGGCTCGTCGAGCGTGGCGTAACGGACGGCCATCTCCAGAAAGAATCTGGCGTGGAAGAAGGCCTCAATGATCGGACGCGTGACGGCCGTCCAGTCGGCGTTGTGCGCGGGCTCGAAGGACTTGCCGGTGCCTTGCTCGACGATCTGTCTGAACCAGGGATTCAACGGGCGATCGGGCGCGAGGCTCTCCAGCACGCGCACGATGCGCGTGGTCTCCTCTTGGAGCCAGTACACCTTGAAGCTCTGGTGATAGAAGCGGTAGATCGGATCTTCGAATCCCCAGTGGCTCGAGCATTCGGCGAGGAGTGCGGTCAGCTCGGACTGGCGCGAGCGGAGATTCCGTAACAGCGTTTCTTCGAACGCACGCCGTTCCATCGCCGCATTATCAGCCAGACCCTGCCCTCTTCGAATAGACGCGCTCGCGTTCAGCTCGCGTGCGTGGCAAGGATCAGCTTGTCGGGCACGGATCCCTCTCTCGGAGGACCGCTTTTCTCGCGCTTCACGAAGATGCGCGCTCGATCTGAGGGGCCTTCTGTTCGTCCGGGCGCTTCGGCGCGAGCGAGACCGGCTTTCGCCCCGCGGCAGCCTCTCGACGAGTCAGGCGTCGAGTAACCCGTCCAACGTGCCGCCTGCGGCTTGCAACAACGCCGCGCGCGCCGCGCGGACGTCGTCGACGATCCGGTCCGTCGTCATCACAGATCCTCCATGAGCTGCTCCGGCGTGCACACGACCGGCGCGATGTAGCCTGCCGAGACGCAGGTGCGCTCAATGCGCCACTTGATTTGCGCGTTGGCGATGTGCCGTAGTGCGACGGCGCGTGGGTCCTTCCCCATCAGGCGGCAACCGACACAAACTCACGCACCTCGAACGTCACCCCGGCGCGCTGCGCCTCGTCGAGTAATGCAAGGAGTTGCTCCACGACGGCGCCACTATAGAGCGGCGCGCCGCACCGGTCGCACACCTCGGCCGGGACATGACGGACAACCACGAGCGTCGAGCCCCTCTCGAGCGTCTTCGTGGCCGTCCCACGTGTGGTTTCACCGGTCTGACAGGTCGGGCACGTCATGAGCATTCGTTGAG
>JACPZV010000225.1 GCA_016195295.1 Acidobacteriota bacterium | reverse complement strand
CTGCCCGACACGACACCGCGCACGAGCGCCGCGATGCGGATCGAGCAGGCGCACGCCGAGCTCCTCGACGCCTGCGACGGCTTCCTCCGCCGCGCCGCGATCTCGGCATCGCTCACGCGCGACGAGCGTCTCGAAATCCTGCGCGGCATGGTCCTGACGCGCGCGACCGATCTGCGCCTCAAAGCGTTCTTCCTCGGCGGCGAAGTCCGCTACGGCGCGACCGCGTTTCAAGGCAAAGGATTCCGATCCCTCGGCCAGGAAGCGATCTACGGCGCGTGCATGCGCCTGCGCCGGGGAGAGAAGTACGGCGTGGCCGGCGCGAGCCGATCAGGCGAGCGCCATCAACAATGGTCCGGCGACGTCATCGGGCCCATGATTCGCGATCTCGGCGCCGTCTTCGCGATGCGATCCGATCCCGCCACCGTCCGCATGATCCTGAACTCGCAGATGGCGAAAGCCGGGCCACCGACCGAGGGCAAAGATTTCGGCTACGGCGATCTGGACTGGGGCATCCTGCTGCCGGCCTCGCCGCTGACGATCGCGACGCTGACGCTCGCCGGCATGGCGATGGCGTTCAAGCGCGACGGATCGGGACGCCTCGCGGTCTCGTTCATCGGCGAAGGCGGATCGTCGCTCGGCGAGTGGCACGAAGCGATCAACCTCTGCGCTGCGCGAAAGCTGCCGATGATCTTCTGCGTGCAGAACAATCAAACCGCGCTCTCGACGCCGGTCGCGGATCAGTCCGCCGCCCGCGTGTTCGCCGAAAAAGCGGTGGGCTACGGCGTGCCCGGCGTCACGCTCGACGGTACCGATCCCGAGGCGATCGCGGGCGCGTTCGGCTGGGCGGCGGAGCGCGCGCGCGCGGAGCTCGGGCCCACGCTCATCGAGCTCGTCGCCATGCGCCTCTGCGGCCACGCGCATCACGACGACATGCTCTATCTGGGTCGCGACCCGCACACGACGTGGGACGTGCCGCCGCTGCCTGGGGACCAGGGCTACGCCAACCGCGAGCTGTACGAGTATTGGGCCGCGCGCGATCCGATCGCGCTCTACGCGGCCAGGCTGACCGCAGACGATATTCTGCACGCCGGCGATCTTGATCGCTTCAAGCAGGAAGCCGAAGCCATCGTCGAGAAAGAAGCCCGCGCGATCATCGACGCGCCGTGGCCCGAGCCGGCGCAGGCGGGCGTCGGCGTGTTCGCGAACGAGCCGACGCGCGTGCACGTCGAGGTTCTCGATCCAGAGATACGTTTAACCGCGGAGCGCGCGGAGCGCGCAGAGGAAAACGAGAACACCAGCTCTGCGATCTCCGCGGTCTCTGCGGTTAATCGTGGACAAGTCGAAAGCGCGCCGCCGTTCGATCCCAAGGGCCGCACGTTCCTCGAGGCCGTCATGCTCGGCGTCGGCGACGCGCTGCGCGCCGATCCGCGCGTGTTCGTCTACGGCGAGGACGTCGGCGGCGCCTACGGCAACGCGTTTCTCCTTCTGCGTCCGCTCCTCGAGGAATTCGGCGACCGCCTGATCAACTCGCCGATTGGCGAGAGCGGCGTGATCGGCGTCTGCGTCGGCGCGGCCCTCGCGGGGCAGCGGCCGATCGGCGAGATGCAGTTCAACGATTTCGTCGCCACTGGATTCAACCAGCTCGTCAACAACGCGGCGAAGAATCGCTATCGCTGGGGCGGCGGGACGCCGATGGTCGTGCGCATGCCGTGGGGCGGCCTGCGCCACGCGGGCCCGTATCACTCGCAGAACACCGAGGCGTGGTTCTATCACGCGCACGGCCTGAAGATCGTCGCGCCGTCGACGCCGCACGACGCCCGCGCGCTGATGGCGTCGGCGGTCGCCGATCCGGATCCGGTCCTCTATTACGAGCACATCGCGCTCTACCGCGATCCGCGCGTCAAGCAGGTGCTCGCCGACGCGCCGCCCGCGCCGATTCCGATCGGCCGGGCCGCGCTGCGCCGCGCCGGCGACGACCTCGCCATCATCACGTACGGCGCGTTCGTCCACGTCGGCATGCGTGTCGCCGAGAAACTGGCCGCGGACGGCATCGAGGCCAGCGTCCTCGATCTGCGGAGCCTCGTCCCGCTCGATCGACCCGCAGTCCTCGCGCTGGCGCGCCACTGCCACAAGGTATTGGTCATCCACGAGGACTCGCGCACCGGTGGCATCGGCGAAAGTCTCGCGGCCGTCATTCAGGAAGAAGCCTTTGAATCCCTCGATGCGCCGATCCGCATCGTCGGCGCGCTGGACACGCCCGTTCCGTACTCTCCCGCGCTCGAGGATTTCTATCTGCCGAGTGAAGCGCAGATCGAGCGCGCGGCGCGTCTGTTGATGACCTACTGAGGAGCGCGATGGATCCCGCACACGACGTTCCCGACGTGCAGGAAGACGCCATGATCGGCCTGCTGCGGAAAGAGCTGCAGGACCTCAATCAGACGACGACGTCGTTCCGGTTCAGGTGGTGGGCCTGGCCGGTCGCGGCGATCGCCGGGTTCGTGGCCTCGGGCTTCGGCGCGCTCGCCTTCACCAGGGCCACTGGCGAAGAGCAAGACGCCGTGATCGGGGGGATGGCGTTCCTGGG
>JACPZV010000224.1 GCA_016195295.1 Acidobacteriota bacterium | reverse complement strand
AGCGTCATGCCGATGCCGACCGCGATGGCGAGCGACAGTCCGGCGCTTGCCGCGTGCAGGATCCCGAAATCGATGCGCGGCGCACCGATGGGTTTCCTCACCGGTGAACGCACCATCCACATCACGTGTGCAGCGAACGCCGCCAGGCCCGAAGCAATCAGGACCGCGAAGAGCTGCGCCCACGTGCTGCGGAACAACAGCGACACGAAGAGGCCCAACACGCCGGCTTCGAGAAGCATGGCGCTCGCCAACACCGACCGCCCGATCGGCATCTTCGACGGCAAGGTCATCGGCAATAGCCGGTAGCTGACGCCGACGACCATCATCGTTGCCCAGCCGAGGGCGGCGAGGTGCGCGTGCGCGAACACGTTCGACATCACGAACCCTGGCAGGAAGTGATACGCCTTGTCGAACCCCAGCAGGATGCCCATCGACGCGGCCAGACCGATGTTCAGACACGCGAACGCGATGTGGAGCTTCACGCCTGCAGGAATACTCGCGCGGGGCAGGCCGCGCATGATGCGCCACGCGACGTAGAGCACGCCGCACGTGACGGTCGCCGCCGACCACGCCATTCCGCCGAACTCCTCAAGCCAGAAGTGCGCGACCATGCCAATCACGCCGATGATGCCGAGCGCGTACGCGACGTAATCGCCACGGCGCGCGGGCATCGGCATCCGCAGCGCGACGGGCCCGACGATGTAGATCGCGCCGAGGATGGAGAAGGTGATCCAGCCGAGCGTGACGAGGTGGACGATCGCGACCATCCACGAGTGATAGAAGAATCCCGCCACCGCACGCGGCCACACGGCGGCGAGGACGCACGCGAGCGCGAGCGACACTTGTGCGGTGCCGAGGTACAACAGCGGGACGAGCCGCGCCGGCATCATCACGTGCGCCGAGGTGACACGTCGCGCGGCCCTTTCAGGGCCGCGGTCGCGCGGCTGGTCGGCCTTCATGCGTGGCTCACGAGCGGTTCGGTGACGTCTCCCGGTTCGTACACGCACAGTGGATCCGAGGCCATCAGCGCACCGGTCGCCGCGAACGCCCGCGATCGCGATCCACCACAAATCGCACGGAACCGGCAGCGCCCACAGTTGCCCATCAGCGCGTTCGCGTCCCGCAGACGGGTGAAGACCTCGTCGGCGCGATAGACCTCGCCGAGATCGGCGGTGCGGACGTTGCCGCGCTGGACCGGCAGGAACCCGCTCGGGCAGATGTTGCCCACGTGATCGACGAACACGAAACCGTTGCCGTCGCCGACGCCGCGCGGCGCGCGCAATTGCCGCCGCCGTTCGACGGCGCGCGTCGGCAATCCCTGCTCCAGGCGCGCGTGCCCTTCGACTCGCGCAGGGCGCCCCGAGCCTGTCGAGGGGTGCTCGCGTTCCCAGACCACGCGCTGATAGTGCGGCGCTTCGGTGGTCTTGATGCCGAAGGACGACGTGAGCGACAGGTCGTAGAGGAAATTCAGGACGCGCTCGCATTCCTCGGCGGTGATCGGCTCCAGGCTCGCGCCGCGGCCCGTCTGGATGAGGAAGAAAAGCGCCCATAGCGTCACGGGCAGCTCCGAGATGCGCGCGGCCATCGTCTCGAGGTACGGAAGCGTCAGCTTGCTGATGGTCGAGTTGATCTGCAGCGGCAGGCCGAGGTCGATCGTCGACTCGATGATCCGCATCGTCCACGCGTACGAGCCCCGCACGCGGCGGAACGCGTCGTGAGCTTCTGGCGTCGGGCCGTCGAGGCTTACGGCCACGCGTGAGAGCCCCGCGTCCTTGAGCTCCGCCAGACGCGCCCGCGTCGCCGCGGCCGTGCCGCTCGGCGTCAGGGCGACCGTCAGGCCCGCATCCGCGGCGTAGCGCACCAGCTCGGCGAGATCCGGCCGGCGCATCGGATCGCCGCCCGTCAACACAAAGAGCGGCGGTCTCGTGCCGATCGCGCGCACCCGATCGATCAGCCGGCAGCCTTCTTCGGTCGTCAACTCGCGCGGGTCGCGGCGCGGAATCGCGTCGGCGCGGCAGTGGACGCACGCGAGCGCGCAGGCCCGCGTCACTTCCCAGATCACGAGAAACGGCGCGCGGTTGAAATCAGGAACGGTGACGTCGCTCGGCTTCATGCGTCCAGCGTATGCACCGTTCAAGCCGGACTTCTATGACGGCGATCATCCGGTTCGCGGTTTCCGTTGCCGGATTATCGGCAGTGAACTGCCGCACTCCCGGAAGTGGTCGCGAAAACGTCAGGAAATCCACGCAGCATGCTGTTTGCACTGTCGGATGTCTCGAGTTCGGTTCAACAGGAGGTTTCAAGATGGCAAGACGCATGCTCGTCGCAGTCGTGGCCCTGGCGATATCCGCGGGCGCTGCCCAGGCGCAGACCATCAAGAAGGTGCCGATCAAACGGACATCGCCGGCTGACGCCAAGCAGATGTTCGACTCCTACTGTGCCGTGTGTCACGGCAAGGACGGCAAGGGAACCGGACCCGCGGCAAAGGCGCTGACGAAGGCGCCGGCGGATCTGACCAAGATCAGCGCCCGCAATGGCGGCGTGTTCCCTGACGTCCGCGTGAAGCGTTTCATCGAAGGCCTGGACGAGCTGCCGGCGCACGGCACGCGTGACATGCCGATGTGGGGAGAGCTCTTCCGATCGCTCGACCGCGGCACGGATCAACTCCGCATCATGGGGCTCTCGGAATACCTGAAATCGTTGCAGCAGCAGTAGCTTCGCACCCGTGGATCAGGGCGCGTACTGCATCAGTGCCATGAGAACGTGTGCCGGTGCAAGTGGATCGGGTGGTTGTCCGCGCTTTGATTGTCGAGGATCCAGCGGTAGCGCCTGTTCGCCCGCACGACGATTGGGGCGGTCCGCGGATAGGACTTCCCGTTGATCGTCCAGTGGTGGCCGTCGCTCGTGGGGCGGATCACCAGCGTGAGGCGCTCGTCCGGTTCGGGCACGGTGTCAGTGCCGCCGAATAGGCCGTAGTCCCACACGAACGGACCGATTCGACCCCACTGCGGAGGACCCTGCTGTCCGGCGTACTCAATCGCGATGCCCATTCCCGCCGTGCGCCAGTCCGTTCGCACTTCTCCGAGAATCCACACGCCGGGGCGGTTCATTTCGACAATCGCATCCACGCGCTCGCCTGGCCCGATTTCCAGGATCGGGACGTGTCTCGGTACGGGAACGGGATTCCCGTCGAGCGCCGTCACCTGAAACGTATGTCCAGGCAAGGCCAGGCGATGTTGTAGCGTGGCGCTGGCGTTCACGATGCGGAACAACACACGCTGCGATGGTTGGACGCGGATGGGCTCGCCGGCGCCCAGCATCTTGCCGTTGATTGAGAAGTAGCGGAAGGCAACGTCCAGCGCGCCCTGCTCGGTGAAACGCGGCTCCCACTCGTGGAGCAGGATCGGCACTTCCTGGTCGTACGCGCCCGGGTCGCCATCGGCTTCGACGACGAACAGGCCGAATTGGCCCGTGTAGGTCCCCTTCTTGAGGTTGCGACCCGCCATCGCGTGACTGTGATACCACCGCGTGCCGGCCGGCCCTGGCGTGAAAGCGTAGCGCCGGCGGCCGCCGTTCGGCGGAACCGGCGGCGTGCCCTCCTCGATCGATCCGTCCACGTCTGGCGGAATGTGAAACCCGTGCCAGTGGACGAGGTCTTCGTCGTTCGTGTCGTTCCACACGTCAACCGTCACCGGTTTGCCCAGCCGCGCGCTGAGGATCGGGCCCGGCACCTGACCGTTGTAGGCGATCGTCTTGATCGACCGTTTCGGCGCCAGTTCCAATGTCACCGCGCCGATCCGCAGCTTGATATCCGCTTCGTCGGTCGGCTGTGGCGAAAGATTCGAGAGCTGACTGGATGCCGGGCGCTCGTGTTGAGCGATCGCGATCGCCGCTGATGAAATCCAGCCGCACGACAACGCCAGAAACCGACGACGGATCATTCGCTCACCGTAGCACGGACGCACAGCACCGGCAACGCGAAGCGCTCACGAACGCGGAGGCTCGGCCGACGTTCGCGCCCCTGAAGAACATCGGGCGGTTCTGAAAGTGAGCTGCCGGAAAACCGGCAGGGTCCGAGAGGGCCGTTCACGCGCATCGTGAAAACGAGCCGATTAGTCGTGGTCCGGTCCTTGCTGAACCGTGCCCCAATCAGCATTCACGTTCGGCGCATCGCCATGACGTGAGATGTGCCAACGGCGATATGACGGCAGTCATACCGTCTGGTTGCTCGACAGGATAAGAGTTGCGTCAGCACTGTGCGGAGGTGTCCATGAGGTGTGGGATTGTCGCGCTGCCGGTCTCGTTCGTCTTGCCAGCGGCGCTGCTCGTGGCCGCATGCGGCCCCCGCACGCCAGGCGGCAGCGAGCCCGGCGTCATTCCCTTCTCCATTGTCCCCACCAAGGTTTCGCCAAGCTCGCCCGATCTGCTGGCGCTTGGCAAGAAGACGTTCGAAAAGGAATGCATCGCGTGCCACGGCGCCGCCGGCAACGGCGAAGGCGACGCCGCCTACCTGCTCTATCCGCGTCCGCGCGATTTCACCAGCGGGCTGTTTCGCATCATCTCCACGTGGGACAACGTCCCGACCGACGACGATCTGTTCCGCACGATCTCGCGCGGCATGCCGGGCTCCGCGATGCCGTCCTGGGCGCACCTGCCCGAGGAGACGCGGTGGGGCCTCGTCCACTACGTGAAGTCGTTCTCGAAGCATCCGCTGAAGGTGAGCGCCAGCCACGAACCCGACAGGTTCGGGAGCGGCGGCGCGGGGCCGATCGCGATTCCGCCCGAGCCGCCGTACGACGACGCGGCACGCGCGCGTGCGCAGGAGCTGTTCGCCAAGGGCTGCGCCCCATGCCACGGCGCGACCGCGCGCGGCGACGGCGCGCAAAAGCAGGTCGACTCGAAAGGCTATCCGACGCGCCCGCGCGATCTGACGCTGGGCGTGTTCAAGGGCAGCCCTGAACCCAGTCACGTGTACAACCGCATCGTCGCCGGCCTGCCCGGATCGCCGATGCCGCAGAACGGCTACCTGCAAGGCAACGACGCCTGGGCGCTCGTGCACTTCGTGCGCGCGCTCTCGAGCGACGAGCAGCGGGCGAAGGTCGAGATGAAGAAATTTCGAATCGTGGCCCGCCGTGTCGCCGCGCTTCCCGCCAGTCCGGACTCCGGCGCGTGGCGTGACACGCCGGCGGTCAACCTTCACCTGATGCCGCTCTGGTGGCGAACCGACCGGCCCGAGGAGATCACCGTCCGTGCGCTGCATGATGGACGGAGTCTTGCGCTCCTCCTGAAATGGGAGGACACGTCGCACGACGAGACGGCGAT
>JACPZV010000261.1 GCA_016195295.1 Acidobacteriota bacterium | reverse complement strand
ACTGACGTCTGGTCCCCAGGACAGAAGGTGCGAACCTGCCGGCATCCAACGATACGTCAGCGTTTGATCGAGCGATCGGATGTCGGTGCGTTCGACGAAGCCTAGCGCGCTGCGAAACTCGGGGCTGCGGTCGTTGAAGTCGGCGTTATAGCTCAGGCTGCGGCCTGCGCGCAGCACGGTGGCCCGGTACGCAGGCCCGCCGAGGAGGCTTCCATCCGGCTCGCGCGTGCTGCTGCCGACGGCCTGCACGGTTGCAAACCAGTGACTGCCAACCTTCACACGCGCGTCCACACCACCCAGGCGGTTGGCATCGCTCGCGTGACTGCGGGTGCTCAGGAACACGCCCACGCTCGACTCCGTTCCCAGATCGCGGTTGACGCGGAAGATGCCGATCTCCGCCGCCCCCGACCCGGGCTGGTCCCTGACCGCGAGGGCACCAAGAGCATAGCGGCCGAGCCTTCCGGTGAGCCGGCTCCCGGCGTCAGGACTGGCGATGCGGCGCGAGAACAGCAGCGGGATGGGCGTATCGAAGTAGCTCGCGTTTTCCAGAAAGAACGGCCGCTTCTCGGGGAAGAACGTTTCGAAGCGCTTGTTGACGGTGACCTGCGGCTCATCGGACTCGACCTGGCTGAAGTCGGGGTTCGCGGTGAGGTCCAGGCTGAGGCTGTCCTTGACGACGATCTTCGCGTCGGCGCCGACGTCCACTTGCGCCGGGTTGGACACGAAATGCCCGCCCTGGTGTGGATCGACCTCGAGTGTGCGGAAGGAACGCGCGCTCAGGGTCGGCACCAGCTGCGCGTTGCGGCCCGGCGACACGCGCTCGAGCCCGTCCATCACGGCCGCCTGATTCATGCGTCCGGCGATCCGGGTGGAGTACGCCGGCCAGAAGCCCTCCTCGTTCCTGCGCGCGATGCCCCGGAAGACCAGGACGCCCCAGTTCTGCACGCGCTCGGGCGGGAAGCGCAGGCTCTTGAACGGCACGCTCACGAGGACGAGGTAGCCCTTCGCGGTGAACCGGGCGTCGGTGTGCCACACCGTGTCGAACGACAAGTCCCAGCCCTTGCCCTCGGTCCAGATGCCGTCCTGCTGAACACCCAGCGCGTTCACCTGAAAGCCATAGGCGTGCTTGCGGTCGCCGGAAGGTGTCGACCTGCAGGGCGATGCTGTCCTCGGAGTCCGGCACGTGGTCGCGGCCATTCAAGTGGGCGCGAATCGCCGACGGCTCGCTGTCGAAGCAGACGAAAACGGCGTGCAGGCTGAGCGCGTCGTACCCGAGATACACGTCCGTCCGCTCGCTCATGGGCATGCCGTCCCTGGGGAGACGATCGATCAGCCCCGAGACCTTCGACATGTCGAGCGCCACGCCGTGCGGCTGCATGTCCTCGAAATCCGCGAGGCGCGGGGCCGAGTCGAGGCGAGGGATCGAAATTCGCGCCGAGGCCTCCTGGACAGACTGCGCTTCCAGGGAGGTGTCAGATCCGACGATCACTGCCGCGGCAAACGCCGCCTGCCTCGCGTAACGCGCCCAATGTGCGCGCCGATTCCTGCTCACGTCCATCCTCCCGGCGCTGCGCGCGCCACCGCCATTTCGTCAGCCTGCGCTGAACCTTAGGCTGGCCGCCACATCGCCGCTATCCGCTTCTTGCCGTCAAACCACATCACCACCCCGAGCCTGGCAGCCGGATTGATGTAGCACAAGTGATTTGTTCTTCGTGGCATCGTGTAGAATCTCTTACATGTTGAATGTCGAGCGGCTTCGCGCGCTCCACGCGCTGTCGGTCCACGGCAGCGTGCAGGCGGCGGCTGACGCGTTACACGTCACCACATCGGCGGTGTCTCAACAGCTCGCAAAGCTCGAAGACGAGGTGGGTCAGCGATTGCTCGAACGCCATGGCCGGGGCGTGCGGCTCACCGATGCCGCCGGCGTACTGGTGGAGCACACCGCGGGCGTCCTCGCGGCCATCGAGCGTGCGGCGGCGGATATCGACGCGTCACAGAACATTGTGATGGGCCGGATCGCCGTTGGGGCGTTCGCAACGGCCGCGCGGGGCCTGGCGCCGGCGGCGTTGGCTAGGCTGGCCGCCCACCATCCCAGGCTGCGTGTATCGCTCGCCGAGCAGGAACTCGACGAGTCCGTCATGCGCTTGCAGCGAGGAGATCTCGATGTGGTGATCGCGCAGGACTGGTTCAACGCGCCGATGGCCTTGCCGGCGGGCCTCTCGAGAGCACCGGTGCTCGACGACGTGGCGGATGTGGCGCTGCCCTCGGGACATCGGCTCGCACGACGGCGCATAGTCCCTCTGAAAGAGCTAGCCGGCGAGTCGTGGGTCACGTGGCGCCCGAGGGAGTCGTGCCACGACTGGCTGCTGCATACGCTCCGCGCCCAGGGCGCAGAGCCCCGGATCGTGCACACCGCGGGCGAACACGCCACGCAGCTGGCGCTCGTGGCCGCCGGCCTTTGCGCCTCGGTCATCCCGCGCCTGGGCCGCGACCCGGTGCCGCCAGGCGTCCGAATCGTCCAGGTGAAACCCGCACTCACGCGGCACGTCTATGCGCTGTGGCGCACCGATGCGTCGAAGCGACCCGGCATCCGGGCAACCGTCGAAGCGTTCCAGGCCTCGGCGAAGGGGCGGGCGCGCCGGCGGTAGCAGCCGGTCAACGCGAGACCGTTCACGACTCCGCAATCGTTCAAATTGCGACCGCGGCGGGCTGGTGCGCGCCGGGGACAAGCCGGGCGGCAATGGACAACAGGTTCCACGCGTTGATTGCGGCCGCGACCAACGTAAGGTTCGACAATTCGGTGTCGTTGAAATGCGGGCGCACGTCGCCGTACACCGCGTCTGCGGCGTGGCCACTTGTGATGAGCGTGACGGCCTCGGCCCATCGCAATGCCGCGCGCTCGCGGTCAGTGTAGCAGGGGCATTCACTCCACGCGTCCAGTGAATACAGCCGCTGTTCCGCCCGATCTCGAGGCGCAGATGGTTTCCGTTCTCTCCCAGGCGGCGCGTTTCGATGCACTCGAGTCGTTTCTCTCGCGACGATTGGTCGGCGCGTCGTTTGACGCGCGAGTGGCCTTGGCCGTGCGTGTGATTGGCGAATCGTCGGGCCATGCGCGAACCGATGACGTCGCGCGGCAATGTGGCATCGGGCTACGCCAGCTGGAACGTCTGATGCGGCGCTTGGGTTGGCTTCTCGCCAAGCGTCTCGCGCGCATTGCGCGTTTTCAGGCCGTCCTACGCGATGTGACCGACGGCCCGCGACCGAACTGGACGCGAGTGGCTAATAGCTCCTACGCCGATCAAGCTCACTTGATTTCGGATCGAGAAGCAGGCCGAACAGCGCGACACGGTGATCTTCGTGGTGGGACTCTTCGGCGACGAGCAACGCGTCAGGCAGGGCCGGCACGAGCTGGATCAGCTCGCCGACAAGACGGGCGGCCTCGCCTACTACCCTGCCGGCGTCGGCGAGATCAGCGCCGTGGCGCTCGAGATCGCGCGGCAGATTCGGAATCAGTACACGATCGCCTACGCGCCGCTGAACCAGGCGCTCGACGGCACGTACCGCACGATTCGCCTCACCGTAAACTCGCCGGAGAAGCTCACCGTCCGCACCCGTGCGGGCTACCGCGCCTCGCCGTAGAGGCGGACCCGCGTGTCCGCCCTGGGCCGACACATAGGTCGGCCCCTACGACGGGTTAACGAGCCCCGCCGGCGGTCGTCTTCGCGGCAGACGCCGCGTTGAGCAACTGGCTCGCCTCGTACACGCGACCGTTCGCAATCACGCGCTTCACCTTGTGCAGGTTCTCGACGTTGGCGAGCGGATCGCCGTCGACCATGATGAGGTCGGCCAGCTTGCCGGCTTCAATCGTGCCGGCGTCGAGACCGAGCGCCTGCGCGGGGTTCACGGTCGCCGCTTTGATCGCGTCGAAGTTCGACATTCCGGCCAACGTGTAGGCGGTGATTTCGCCGTGCAGGTTGATCGCGTTCGGCGTGTCGGTGCCGGTCACGACGAGACCGCCGGCGCGCATGATGTCCAGGACCATCTTGCCCGGGCCGGTCGGGTCATTCCCCCCAGGGCCGCCAGGCCCGCCGGCGCCACCCCGGCCGCCGCGCCCGCCACCGGGCGTCCCTTCGTTCTGGACCTGCTGCTGAATCCACTCGGGATACAGCTTGAAGCGCGGATCGCTCTTGAGCGACGGCTCATCCTCGAAGATCTTCCGCGTGCCGCCGCCCGAGATCATCGGACAGAAAATCCGCCGGCTCTTCCCGAAGAGCTGGACGACGTCGTCGTACGCGCGCTGCAGCGTCGCCATCTTCGGCGAGTAGCCGCGACGGCTGGTCGCCGCCGTGTGCTCCGTGTTGTCGACGCCGACAAACGCCGCCGGATAAATCTCGTGCGTCGCCACCGGGATGCCGATGCTGTGCGCGAACTCCACCATCCGCTTTTGCTGAAGATCCGGCAGACGCACGTAGCTCTTGATCAGATCGTACTGAAGCGTCTTCGCGCGCTGCAGTTCCATCTCGAGCTGGCCGACCGTCGACACCGCGATGCCCATCTTGTAGTAGACGCGACCCCATTCGGTGAGGTAGCCCGTGCCGTAGACACGCGGCCCCGGCCGGACGCCGGCTTCATTCGCTTCACGATCCTCGACGTACTCGTACGGCGTGTTCCCAGGGCTCCGCACGGTTGTGACGCCGAACGACAGAAACGCGCGGCCCTGCGATTCGCCGAAGTCCTTCTGCAGATGCGAGTGGAATTCGACGAGCCCCGGCATCACCGTGAGGTTGGAGGCATCAACCACCTGCCCACCGGCGTGGTTGCTGTCGGCGTGCGGCGCGACGCTGGTGATCTTATTGCCGTCGATGACGATGTCCACGTTCGCGCGTTCGGCGGCGCTCTTCATGTCGAGGAGCTTGCCGGCATGGACGACGACGTGGCCGGTCGGAATCGCGGGCGTGTACTTCAAATCGAGCGGCACGGTGCGGCGATCGCCGGTTTCGATGTCGACGATCCGCAGTTTGTCGAACGATTGATAGAGGATGTGCCGCGAGTCGCCGGCCCAGCTCGGCGCGTGTGCGCTCTCGGTCGTGATGTGACGCGGCGGGCCGAGCGGCTCGCCGGACGCGGACACCGGCCAGACCGCAAGCACGCCTTCGTAGATCGCGGCCATCTTCGTGCCATCTGGCGACCAGACCGGGCCGCACCCGCCGCGCGAATCGATCGAAAGATTCGGGACGGGCGCGTACCATCTGTCTCCGTCGGTGCGTAGGGCGGGGCTTTCAGCCCCGCCTTCGCGCGCTACGGGATCTGCTGCGATCGTCAGCACTTGATTCGTGCCCTCGCGGAACCGCCGCGTGTAGGGCGCGACTTCGGCCAGCGCGAGACGTTTGCCGTCCGGCGACCACGTCGGCGTGCCGGGCTGCGCCAGCGTATCGTGGACCTTCGTCACCGTGCCGGTGGTGACGTCCAGCACCGACATCTGCGCGACGCGCCACATGCCGTCGACGTTGAAGAACGCGATGCGCTTCCCGTCCGGCGACCACGTCGCGCCCTGCGGCTGCGTCGCCAGATGCGTCGCCTTTCTGATCTTGCCGTCGGACACGTAGTAGAAGTCCGTCGAGGCCGCGCCCGACCCGCTTGTCCCAACAAATGCTGCGCGGAACGCGAACACATTCTCGCTGCCGGTCAGCGGCTTGCCGTCGATTTCGTAGCGCGAGGCTTCAGCCGGGCGAGTCGTTCCGCCGGTGACGTGATACACGATCTGTCCCGCCGGTCCCCACGACGGCGCGTCGACGCGGCCCGCGGCATCGAGGACTTTGCGCTCGGCGCCGGTCGCGACGTTGACCGCCCACAGCGACTGGCCCGTCCCGCGCGTCGATGCGAACGCGATCTCCTTGTCATCGGGCGACCACGTCGGCATGTAGTCGTCCGCCGGATCCTTCGTCAACCGCTGAAGCGCGCCGCTGCGCGTGTCGAGCACCCAGATGTTGTAGTCGCTGCCCAGCGGGTCGCCCCGATCGGACGAGAACGCCACGCGCGTGCCGTCGTGCGACCAGACCGGCTCGCGATCGTCGAACGGGCCCCACGTGAGCTTGTGCTGATTCGACCCGTCAGGCGCGACCGCCCAGATGTCGTAGCCGCCGTCGCGATAGCCGAAGAATGTGATCCACCTACCGTCGGGGGACCACGTCGGCTGGCGCGCGTCGTTGAAGAGATCGGTCACGCGCGTCGCCGCGCCGCCGGTCGCGGGCAGCGTCCAGATGCTGCCCTGCATGTCGATCGCGAGCGTGCGGCCGTCGGGCGATACCGCCACCGACATCGACGTGCCCTCGCTGACAGTGACGCTGAGCGGTGCGGGAGCGGGCGCGGACATTCCACTCAGCGCGGCGGCAAACACCACGATGGCGAGGAGCAGGCAGGTGCGGCGCATGAGGACCTCCGTGTCGTAAGAAAAAAAGCCGGGTCCAAAAGGACCCGGCCTACAGTCGACGTTGCAGTAAGGCGGGTTCTTTGGACCCGCCATGGTAGACGTGTAGGGCGGGTCCTTTCGGACCCGTCACGGTACACGCGTAGGGCGGGTCCTTTCGGACCCGCCATTCTAGAACGAGAATCGGAACGCGAACTGCGCCTGGCGCGGCACGTACGCGTTGCCCGTGTTCTGCTGCGGCTGCCCGAACAACGCCGTCGTCCCAGCGGCGGTGGAGCTCAGTGTCGTGTTGTAGCTGCCGTAGTTGTGATGGTTGAACAGGTTGAACACCTCGGCGATGAGCGAGATCTTCGTCGTGCCCACCAGCTTGATGTCCTTGGTCACCCGCAGATCCACCTTGTGGAGCGGCAGGCCCATGAGCGCGTTGCGCGGAATCACTGCGCCCGAGGCAATCGTCGACGGCCCGTCGAACCGGCTCGCGATGTCGATCACGTCGCCGTTGGCGAGCGTCGCTGTCGTCGGGATGACGATGGCGTTGGTCGCCGCACCGGCGGCCGTCAGATTCAGACGGTTTGTGCCCGGTTTGCCGTACACCGCGGCTGCGATGCTCGCCGCGTACCGCGTGCCCGAGCCGTAGAAGTACGAGACGCTGGTCGAAATGCCGAACGGCAGGCGGTAGAGGGTCCACAGTCGAACCGTATTGCGCTGGAAGTCGGTCGCCGTCGCGTACTCGCCGTCGAGATAGTCGAACTGGTTGTTCTGGCCCGGCGCCGTGTAGCCGATGTTGCCGTCGTCGTGCGCCGCGAACATCAACGTGTAGGTGACGCCGCTCTGGAAGTTGTTCTTGAAGCGGCGATTCAGCGCCATCGACAACTGCGTGTTGTCCCGGTGGCCCGTGCTGAGGAAGTACGCAACCTGCGTGTAGGCCCGGTTCGGACGATTCGCGAGACCGTTCACCGCCGCCGGGTTCGCGCTGTAGCCGGTCGCCGGGTTGTAGAACAGGTTCGGGTCGATCGTCCGCGTGTCGCGGTACTCGTTGAAGTGCGTCACGTCGGCTTCGAAGCCCGTGACGTCGTTGATCTGTTTCTGGAAGCCGATGCTGCTCTGCCACGTGACTGGGTTCTTGTAGTCGGGGCTGATGATGCGCGGCGACTGCGCCGGCGCCACCGCCTTGGCCTGGGCGAACGTCGTCACGCCGCAGGCGGGGTTCGTGATGAAGAGCGAGCCATCCGGGCACCGGCCGCTCGCCGGCGGCAGGAACGCAGCCGTCACCATCTGGCTGTAAATCTGCGGGCTGAACGTCATGTTCGAGACCGGCGTCGTGAAATACAGCCCGGTGCCACCGCGGATCACGAGATCGTTGTTCCCGCCAACGTTGTAGGTGAAGCCGCCGCGTGGCGCCACGTTACGGTTGTCGCGGATCCCGTCCTTGTAGCCGAAGTCTCCGGCGGCCATACCTGGAATGTTGGTCGTGGCCGCGCTCGATCGGTTATCGATATTGAGCGTGTTCGTCACCACGTCGGGCGGTGATGCGACGCCCCAGTCCACGTCCCATCGCACGCCGTAGTTGACGGTGAGCTGGTTGTTCACGCGCCAGTTGTCGCCGATCCACGCCGCCCACGTCGGCCTGGGGATGTTGATGCCCCAATCGCTGGGATGGAAGTTCTGATCGAACTCCCTCACCGTCGAGCTGGGGATCGCCGCGATGTTCCACGCCGCCGGGTTGTCGACGCTGCTCGCCGGAAAGATCGACCCCAGGTTGGCGGGATTCGAGGTGAAGATCATCCGTCCGACCTGCTGGATGTACCAGGTGCCCGTGTTGCGCACGTAGATGAACTCGCCGCCAATCTTCAGGTCGTGGTTGGTCTTGTGCAGGCTCAAGTCGTACCGCGACTCGAAGTTGTCCTGATAGAAGAGCTGCGGAAAATTGTAGGGCTTCCCGATCGTCAGCCCGACGAAGTCGTACTCGATCGTGTTCTGGCCGGGCTGCGGGTCGTTGGTCCACGCGAAGTTGTTGTAGCCAAGCCGCACTTCCTGGACCTTGGTGTCGCTGACCACCTTCGACCAGACGCCGACGATGTTGGTCGCTTTCTTCGTCTGCACCGACGCATTCGACGGATGGCCGCCGGCCCCCAGGACGAAGGGGTTTTCCCAGTCCCACCGCGACCCGCGAATCGTCAGGCGGTCTTTCGCGCTCAGCTGATCGTCGACGCGCGCCAGCAGGCTCTTCTGGTTGTTCTTGTACGGAATCTCGAAGCTCTGGCCCGGGAGCGTGGAGGGCGACGTGACGATCGTGCCCGGCTCGCGCTCGTACTCGTAC
>JACPZV010000170.1 GCA_016195295.1 Acidobacteriota bacterium | reverse complement strand
GCGCGCGGCCACCGCGACCGCGTGGATCGCCGTGAACGGCGGCGCGACGACGGCCTCGACGTCGGTGAGGTGCTTGACGAGTGTGCGCAGATCGTTCACGAACGCGACGGCCTCGTGAACGGTCTTGAACATCTTCCAGTTGCCGGCGATGAGAGTCCTTCGCATAGGTCTGGTAGGTCGGATAGAGCGACCGTCATCCTTTCTCCGCGAGCGCCTCCACTCCTGGCAATTGCCGGCCGCCCAAAAATTCCAGCGACGCGCCGCCGCCCGTGGAAATGTGCGTGATCTTGTCGGCGATACCGGCCTTCTTGACCGCCGCGATCGAATCGCCGCCGCCGATGATCGTCATCCCTGTCACCGCGGCCACGGCGCGCGCCACGGCGTTCGTGCCGGCGGCAAACACGTCGATCTCGAAGACGCCCATCGGTCCGTTCCACACGACGGTTTTCGCGTCCGCAATCGACGCCGTGTACGCCGCGATCGTCGCCGGTCCGATGTCCAGCCCGAGCCGGTCGCCGATGCGGGCGTCGCCGACGGCCAGCACTTCGTGCGACGCGCCGGCGTCGACGCGATCGGCGACGACGTGATCGACCGGCAACTCGAAGCGGACAGGGCTCCCAAGGCGCGCGGCGGCGTCGTCGATCTTCCGTGCGGCGCCGAGCTTGTCGTCCTCGACGAGGGACTTGCCGACCGGCACGCCGCGCGCCTTGAAAAACGTGTACGCCATCGCGCCGCCGATAATCAGCCGGTCCACTTTGCCGAGCAGGTTCTCGATGACGTCGATCTTGTCGGAGACTTTCGCACCGCCAAGAATCGCGACGAACGGCCGTTCAGGCGACGCCAGCGCGAGCCCGAGGTACTTGAGCTCCTGCTCCATCAGCAGGCCGGCGGCGGCGTTCGGAATGTGATGCGTGATGCCTTCGACCGACGCGTGCGCCCGATGCGCGGCGCCGAACGCATCGTCCACGTAGCGATCGGCCAGCGACGCGAGCGCCGCCGCGAACTGCGGATCGTTCTTTTCTTCTTCAGGATGAAACCGGAGATTCTCGAGCAGGACGACCTTTCCCGCGCCAGCCGCCGCATGGACGCGCGCCACGGTCTGCTGCGCGACGGCGCCGACGCAGTCCTCCGCAAAGGCAACAGGCGCGCCGAGCAGCGCGGCCAGTCGATCGGCGACGGGCCGGAGGCTCATCTGCGGATCGACCTTGCCCTTCGGCCGGCCGAGATGACTGGCGAGCACGACGGTCGCCCCGTGGTCCAGCGCGTACTGGATGGTGGGAAGCGAGGCGCGGATGCGCGTGTCATCGCCGACAGGGCCGATGCCCCTGTCCTTCAGCGGGACGTTGAAGTCGACGCGGACGAAAACCCGAAGTCCCTTCAGATCAAGATCCCTGATCGTCAGTTTGTTCATTAGGCGCTGAAGATGAATTTGAGGATATTCTCAAATCCTCAAATTCCCATCTTGACTATCTTGCGCAGCAGATCGACGCAGCGATTGGAATATCCCCACTCGTTGTCGTACCAGGACAGGACCTTCACGAAGTCGCCATCCATGACCTTCGTGTACGGCATGTCGACGATCGACGAATTCGCATTGCCCTTGAAGTCGATCGACACAAGCTCCTCGGTGGAGCAGGCCAGAATGCCTTTCATCGGACCGTCGGCGGCCTGCGTGAGCGCGGCGTTCACCTCGTCGGCCGTTGTTTTCTTCGCGAGCGTCGCCACAAGATCGACGCACGACACGTTCGGCGTCGGCACGCGGACGGAGATGCCGTCCAACTTGCCTTTCAAATCCGGCAGCACTTCGCCGACGGCGGCCGCGGCGCCGGTCGTCGTCGGAATCATCGACAGCGCCGCCGCGCGCGCGCGCCGGAGATCTTTGTGCGGCAGGTCGAGCAGTTGCTGATCGTTCGTGTACGAGTGAATCGTCGTCATCCAGCCGCGCGTGATCCCGAACGTCTGGTGAAGCACCTTGGCGAGCGGCGCGAGGCAATTGGTCGTGCACGACGCGTTGGAAATGATCTGATGCTTCGCCGGATCGTACTTCTCGTCGTTCACGCCCAGGACGACCATGACGTCCGGCTTCTTCGCCGGCGCCGTGATGATGACCTTCTTCGCGCCGGCCGTGACGTGCTTCGCCGCCGCGTCGCGATCGGTGAAGAGTCCGGTCGATTCGAACACGACGTCGACGCCGAGGTCCTTCCACGGCAGCTGCGCCGGGTCGCGCATCGACAGCACCTTGAACTCGGCGCCGTCGACGGCGATGCGGTCCCCCTTGGCTTCGACGCGCGCGTGGAGGTTGCCAAGCACCGAGTCGTACTTCAGCAGGTGGGCCAGCGTGTGGGCGCTCGTGAGATCGTTGACGGCGACGAAGCTGATGTGCTCGTCGCCCAGCGCGGCCCGCATGATGTTCCGTCCGATGCGGCCGAATCCGTTGATTCCTACCCTGACGGGCATCGAATCCTTCCTTCCCCCAAGGGACGCCCCACGCGCCCGAGAGAAACGTTTCATTCTACAATAGCTGTCCGCGATGTACCTCGCCTACAGCCTGCTCACGCTCGTCGTGTTCGTCCTCGTGTCGCCGTACTTCGTCTACTCGCCTCCTCCTGTTTCTCTCGACGACGACGATCGCCGGGCAGCAGGTGGCGCGGCGCAGCTTATCCGACGTCGACGCGGTCTTCTACTTCCCGTTCGACTGGACCTTCATCGTCCGGCGGACGCTGAAACTGGTCCGGCCGCGGCTCTTCGTCATGATGGAGACCGAGATCTGGCCGAACCTGCTGCACGCGTGCCGCGCGCGCGGCGTGAAGACCGTCGTCATCAACGGACGCATCTCGTCCCGGTCGTATCCGCGCTACCGCATCATCCGGCCTTTCTTCCGTCGCGTGCTCGCCGACGTTGATCGCTTCTGCATGCAGAGCGACGAATCGGCGCGGCGCTTGGTCGATCTTGGCGCCGATTCGGCGCGCGTGACGGTGACCGGCAGCCTCAAGTTCGACGCGCTCGATCTGCCGGCCGCCGCCTCGCACGGCAGACCGCGCGATCGCGTGCTGCGCTTCTTCCGGCTGTCGCCGAGCCGCACGGTGCTCGTCGCCGGCAGCACGATGAAAGGCGAGGAGGCCGCCGTCCTTCGGGCCTTCGCGCGCATCAAGGAAACGCAGCCGAGCGCGCTCGCCGTTTTGGCGCCGCGGCAGCCCGAACGGTTCGGTGAAGTGGAACGCCTGGCGCGCGAGGCGGGATTCGTGACCGTTCGCCGATCCGAGCTGCCGATCGACGCCGAGCCGCGCGCCGACGTCGTCGTCCTCGACTCGATCGGCGAGCTCGCGCAGATCTATCAGGTCGCGACGGCGGTCTTCGTCGGCGGCAGCCTTGCCGACCACGGCGGCCACAATATTCTCGAGCCCGCGATGTACGGCAAACCGATCGTCTTCGGCCCGCACATGCAGAACTTCAAGGAGATCGCCGACACGTTCCGCACCCACGACGCGGCCGTGCAGGTGGCGTCGGAGCGCGAGCTCGCCGACGCGCTGTTCTCGCTCGTCACCGATCCCGTCCGCCGCGCGAGCCTCGGCGCCGCGGCGCGCGCGCTCGTGGAAGCCAACCGCGGCGCCAAGACCAAAACGCTCGCGGTCATCGGCGAGCTGCTCCCGGCCTCCGGCGCGGGAGCGGTCGTGCGTCCCTTCCGACTGGTGCATTGATCGACATACTGAGCGCGGCTTACGGCGCGGCCGCGGCGTGGCGACGGCGGTGGTACGCCCGCGATCCGTCGCGGCCGCGCCGGCTGCGACGCCCCGTCGTCAGCGTGGGCAACCTGCGCGTGGGCGGCACCGGCAAGACGCCTATGGTCGAGTACATCGCGCGACGGCTTCTCGAGCGCGGCGAGCATCCGGCGATCCTGACGCGCGGCTACGCGCGCCGCGAGCCGCGGGACGGCGTGACCGTGGTGTCCGACGGCACCGCGCTTCGTGCGGATCTGGCGGCGGCCGGTGACGAGCCGTTGATGCTCGCGCGCGCGTTGCCCGGCGTGGCCGTGCTCGTCTCCGCGGACCGGTACTTGTCGGGCTGCCTCGCGGAACGGCGGCTGGGCGCGACGGTCCACATCCTCGACGATGGTTTTCAGCATCTCGATCTCGCGCGCGACGTGGATTTGCTCATCGCGTCGGAAGACGACCTGGAGGATCGGCCGCTGCCGGCCGGCCGGCTGCGTGAGGGGCTCGCCGCGGCGCACGTCGCCGACGCCGCGCTCGTCACGGCCGGATACGACACGGCGGCCGACCGCATCGGCCGGGCGCTCGGCGTGTCGACGGTTTTTCGGGTGACGCGCGCGATTGGCGCGCCACGGATGATCGCGGGCGCTCGTGATTCCGTGGTCGTGCCGCCCGGCGCCCGCGTGTTCGTCGTCACCGGCATCGCGCGGCCCGAGCGGTTCGTCGCCGACATCACGTCCGCCGGGTGGGAGCTCGCGGGCGTGATGGAGTTCCGCGATCATCATCCGTACGACGACCGCGACGTGGCGCGCATCACCGCCGCCGGCCGCGCGGCCGCGTCCGCGATCGTGTTGACGACGGAGAAGGACGCGGTGCGCCTGGCCGTCTGCACGCTCGGCGATCTCCCGATCGCGGCGGTGCCGCTCGTCATTGGCGTCGAGCCGGCGGATGCATTCCGCGGCTGGCTGATCGCCAAGCTCGCGGCGCACTCCGCACCCCGCACCCAGCCCGGCACCCGGCACCCCGCACCCGGCACCCGGCACCCGGATCAATGAGGCACCAGCTCGAGTACTTCGCGGTCCGTCTCCTCATCGCGCTCGTGCGCGTCATGCCGGGACCGCTCGTGCGCGCGTGCGGAACGTCCCTCGGCCTGGCCTTCTACGCGATCGACGGCGTGCATCGCCGCGTGGCGCTGCGCAATCTCGCGCTCGCGTTTCCCGCGCGGACCGAGGCCGAGCGCCGGGCCATCGCGCGGGCCGCGTTCGCGCACTTCGGGCGTTTGCTGTTCGAGCTGCTCGAGTTCGCCACGCTCACCAACGATCGGATGTTGAAGCGCGTCGAGTTCGACGGTGAAGAACGCTGCCGGCAGGCGTACGCGCAGGGGAAGGGGGTCCTGTTCATCGCCGGCCACTTCGGCTTCTGGGAGCTGCAGGCGATCGTGCAGGCGGTCCGGCACGAGCCCGTCACCGTGCTGGCGCGCGCGCTCGACAACCCGCAGTTGCACAAGTTGCTCGAGCAAATTCGGCAGCGCACGGGCAACACCATCGTGTACCGCAAGGATACGATTCGCCGCGTCATGCGCGCGTTGGAGGCGGGACACGGGGTCGCCGTGCTCATCGATCAGCACATCGCCAGTCACGACGCCGTCTCCGTGGACTTCTTCGAGCGACCGGCGGCGACGACGCCCGTCGTGGCGGCGCTCGCGCTGCGCACGGGCGCGCCGGTCGTGCCCGTGTTCGCGCTCCCGCTCGGCCGGGGACGCTATCGTATGATCTACGAGCATCCCGTCGAGCCGCCGCCCGGCGATTCGGAAAACGCCGTTCGCGAATTCACGCAGCGTTGCACCGACGTCCTCGAGATGTACGTGCGGCGTCATCCCGAGCTGTGGCTGTGGATGCATCGGCGCTGGCGAGACGAGGGGCCGGCGGCCGACCGCGTGCCGGATATGTTTCACGGGTTGGAAGAAGAGTAGAAGTCTGAAGTCTGAAGTCTGCAGGCTGAAGGTTGAAGTGAATCGAGTCATCATCCTCGCGCCGAATTGGCTGGGCGACGCCGTCATGGCGCTGCCGGCGATCGCCGATCTCCGCCGTGCCGCGCCGCGCGCGTCGATCGCCGTCGCCGCGCGGCCGGCGATCGCGCCGCTGTTCGATCTCGTGCCCGACGTGAACGAGACGATCGTGCTGGAACGCCGTGCGTCCTTGATCAGCGGGTCGGCGTGGCGCGAACTGGGTGTCGAGATCGGCGGCAAAGGATTCGACACCGCCGTGCTGTTGCCGAATTCCGCGCACGCGGCGCTCGTCGTGAAACGCGCGGGCATTTCCGAGCGCTGGGGATACGCGACCGACTGGCGCGGCGGTCTGCTGACGCGGGCCATCGCGCCGCCCTCCGGATTGCACCAGGTGGAGTATTACC
>JACPZV010000169.1 GCA_016195295.1 Acidobacteriota bacterium | reverse complement strand
TCGCTCGAGCAGACCGAGCCGCTGCCCGAACAACTGACCAGGGCCCAGAAAACGCGCGGCTAGCTTCGCTACTCACCTCGACGAGTAGGGCGGGTCCTTTGGACCCGCCGATCGTGCCGGGTCCGAAAGGACCCGGCCTACTGCTGGCTTTGGCCTACTTCTTCAGCTCGTCGTAGACGGCCTGGATCGCTCCCTTGACGCGCTCCTTCTTGTAGCCCACGTATCGGTCGACGCTGAAGGCGGCCGTCGCAGCGTCTACGCTCTTGCCGGATTTCATCGCCTCCTCGGCGTAGGCGAGCAGGTACGCCGTGAAACGCTGGTACTCCTGCAGATCCTGCGGCTTTTGCATCGGGCTGTGACCTGGGATCACGGTGTCGACCTCTTTGATGCTGGCGATCACCTTCGACAAGGTCTGCGGGAACGCGACGCAGCTGCCGCCGTTGTTCCGGTCGCACAGCGGACCGTCCTTCCACGCGAACATGTCGCCCGTGTGCAGGATGCGCAGCGCGGGAAAGACGACGAACGTGTCGCCGCTCGTGTGGCCGGCGCCGAAGTAGTAAAGATCGATGCGGTCCTTGCCCGAACCCACCGTCATCTTGTCCTTGTAGGTTTTCTTCGGGAGGAACTTCGCGTTGTCGCCCTTGAAGGCGTCCATCTTCTCCATGTTCGTCTTCGTGTTCTCGTGCGCGATGATCTCGACCGACGCGCCGAAGAAGCCGTTGTTGCCCGTGTGATCGCCGTGCGTGTGCGTGTTGATGATGGTCGTCACCGGCTTATTCGTCACGGTCTTGATCTTGTCGAGCACGGCCTGGCCCCAGCCGGCGAGCTTCGTGTCGACGAGCGTGACGCCGCCGTCGGTGATGAAGATCGCGACGTTGCCGCCACTGAACGTCGCCGCGTTGCCCGGCGTCGAGCTGGTGAGGACATACAGGTTGTCCTTCAGCTTCTGCATGTCGATCGCGCGCGGTGCGGCCGGCGTCTGAGAGCCGGCGACCGTCATCGTCAGCGCGCCAGCGGCGAAAATCCCGCCTAACAGAAGACTTCGTTTCATGGGCATCCCTCCGAAAAAAGACCGGTTGAGGGTACTCGCGCGGCGTCGTGTTTGCAACATCGAGACTCTCACGAGCCGGGCGCAGTGAGCGACCGAGTTGGGGCGGAGGCGGTGCGGTCTTCTTCAACAGAGGGGCGCTCGATCGCTTACTGACGCGAAGAAAAAGAACATGTGGCCGCGACGCCCTGAATGCGGCCCTCGAGCGCCACTGACGGATCCCACTCTCCGCCGACACGTCTCACTGAACGCCGTGGAACCGAGCGTGAGGTAGTGCATAATCGGCTGGGACGGCCGACGGATCGCCTGTACGATCAGGAACAATCGCGGGCAGACGTTCTGGCCGCCCAGTCGGACCGCGCCGAACAGCCCCAGGCCGGACCTGGTTGGTATTGTGTCGTGAGATGGCGTGATGCGCGTGAGACTGCAAGACCGTTCGTCCGCCGCGCCCCTGCTCCTGTTGGTCCTGTGTGGGGGAGCGATTTCCTGCATGTCCGGGCCCGGCGCGCCAGCGGCCGAACCACCGCAATCCTCTAACTGCGGGAGCCAAGCATCCACCGTCCGGCCTGACGCGCGCGACGAAGAGTGGTTCGTCGATCGCGCGGCGGCGGCGGGGATTGACTTCACCCATTTCAACGGCATGTCCGGCCGGTTCTATCAGCCCGAGATCATGGGGCCCGGCGTCGCGCTGTTCGATTACGACAACGATGGCGACCTCGACATCTACCTCGTGCAGGGCGGGCTGCTCGGGCCGGGGCCGCCGCTGCTCCCTCCGCCGAAAGGGCCGCTGACGGATCGGCTCTATCGGAACGACCTCGTGGTGCACCCCGATGGCACTCGCACCCTGCACTTCACCGATGTGACCGAGCAGAGTGGACTGAAGACCACCGGATACGGCATGGGCGTCGCCGTGGGTGACTTCGATAACGACGGCTGGGTCGACCTCTATCGGACCGCGTTCGGACGGAACCAGTTATTTCACAACAATGGCGACGGGACCTTTACGGACGTCACCGACCGATCGGGCACCGCCGATCCCGGATGGAGTGTGTCGGCGTCGTTCGTCGATTTCGACCGCGACGGCTGGCTCGATCTGTATGTCGGCAACTATCTCGATATCAGCGCTGACGAGCGGATCCATTGCTACACGCGCACGGGTAGGAAGGACTACTGCGGTCCAAGGAGCTACAAGGCGCTTCCAGACCGGCTGTATCGCAATCGTCGGGACGGAACGTTTGTCGACGTCACCGCCGAAGCAGGGGTCGCGCGTGAATATGGTCCGGCGCTCGGGGTTGTGGCCGCTGACTTCAATGGCGACGGGTGGCCGGATATCTACGTGGCCAACGACGGCGAGCCGAACCTCTTGTGGATCAATCAGCAGAACGGCCGCTTCCGAAACACGGCGCTCCTGGCGGGTGCGGCGCTCAACGGCCTCGGCAGCGCCCAGGGCAGCATGGGGGTTGATGCCGGTGACTTCGACAATGACGGCGACGAGGACCTCTTCGTGACGAACCTCGTTGGGGAAACCAACACCCTCTACGTCAACGACGGCTCCGGTGTCTTCGAGGATAGGACCGCGAGGGCGGGCCTCGCAGTTCCCAGCCTGCCCTACACCGGATTCGGGACGGCGTGGTTCGACTTCGACAATGACGGTTGGTTGGACCTGCTGGTCGCGAACGGCGCGGTCCGGATCCGGGAAGCCCTCGCGCGCGCGACCGATCCGTTTCCGCTGCACGAACGCAACCAGCTGTTTCGCAACCTGGGCACGGGGCGGTTTGAGGAGGTCACGGCCCAGGCCGGCGCTGTATTCGAGCTGTCGGAGGTCAGCCGCGGCGCGGCGTTCGGGGACGTGGACAACGACGGCGACATCGACGTGCTGGTGACCAACAATAACGGACCGGCGCGCCTGTTGATCAATCACGTCGGACAGCGCTGCCATTGGCTCGGGCTGCGGCTGGTCGGGGGACCGGGGCCTCGGGACATGCTGGGCGCGAGAGTGGGCGCATTTCGCAACCAGGGCCCGCCGCTCTGGCGTCGCGCACGAGCCGACGGCAGCTACGGTTCGGCGAACGATCCACGGGTGCTGGTGGGCTTGGGCGATGTCGCGGCGGTTCCCCGCGTTCGCGTGGTGTGGCGGAGCGGCCGGGTTGAAGACTGGACGGACATCGCCGTTGACCGGTGGATCACGCTGAAAGAGGGGAGCGGGGATCGAGCCCGGTCCAACGGGGTTGTGAGATGAGGTCCCTGTGGCACGTGGGCTGTTGACCGGGAGCGTGGCAGCGACTGTGTTGCTCGCATGCGGCCATGGCTCGGGGGCGAGCGTCACCACCGGACCGCTATCCGGCCTTGGTGGGACAAGAGGTGCCTCGGCGCAGGTAACCGCGGCCGAACCGACCCTCCTGCCGGTTGTGTTGCCCGACCTCAGCGGCATGCACGAGTCGGTGCAGGAGCAGCTTCGTGCGGCGTACGCATCTCTGCAGAGGATGTCCCAGTCCGTCCAGGAGGCCCAGGAATCGGCGTCGGAGCCACGACGACGTGAGCGCAGCGAAGCCTACGGAGAGTTGGGCAAGCTGTTGATGGCAGGCAAGTATCTGGACGTGGCCGAGCGCTGCTTTCGGAATGCGCAGATACTCGCTCCAGAGGATTTCCGCTGGCCCTACTACCTTGGACAGCTTTTCATCAGCGAGGGAGCGCTGGCGAAGGCGGTGGAGCACTTCAAACAAGTCCTCAGGCTCCGTCCCACCGACTTCCCGACACTGGTGTGGCTCGGTTATGTTTATATCGAATTGGGTCAGCCGGAGGCGGCCGAAGCGGTCCTCGCCAAGGCCCGGACGCTCAGTCCCGACAGCCCGGCGGTGTTGTACCAACTCGGCAAGGCGAGCCTCGCGAAGCAGGACTACGCGAGCGCCGTGCAGTATTTGGAGGAGACCCTGCGGCTGAACCCTGCGGCCGCGGTGGTCCGCTACCCCCTCGCGATGGCCTACCGAGGTCTCGGCGATCTCGCGAAGGCCCAGTCGAACCTGGACCAAACCAATGGTCGCGGAGGTGCCGGGACCACGGTGACGATCCCCGACCCGCTGATGGCCGATGTGACTGCGGCCCTGCGAAGCCCCGAAGTGTTCGCGGAGCTTGGACAGCAGGCCAGCGCCAGGCGAGACTGGCCGGAGGCGGTGGCGCAGTTCCGGAAGGCCATCGAGCTCGCGCCAGACAACGCGGCCATGCGCCTCAATCTCGCCCAGGCCTTGATCCGCATGGGTGACGCGCGGGCCGCGCTGACCGAACTCGAGGCGGCAATCCGTGTGAATCCCTCTCTCGCCCCGGCTCATTTCATGATCGGCACTCTCCTCGAGCGGAGCGGCCGCGACGAGGAAGCCATTGACGAGTACACGGCCGCCGTCACAAACGACCGGAGCTTGCGTGGGGCACACCTCAGGCTCGCCGACGCGCTGCGCCGAATCGGCCGCCTGGATGCAGCCCTGTCCTCCTACCAGCGTGTTCTCGAGCTCGACCCGGATAGCGAAGAGGCGCACTTCGGCGAAGCGATGTCCCTGGTGCGCTTGTCGCGCCACTCGGAGGCTCGAGAGCGCTTGCGCGTCGCGATGAGCCTCCATCCCGATCAGCCGGCGTTCGCGGAGGCGCTGGCGCGGCTCCTGGCCGCGTCTCCCGATCCGCAGGTGCGCGACGGCTGGCGGTCGCTCGACCTGGTGCAAGCGTTGGCGAAGGAGCACAAGACCACGAGCGTGGCCGAAACGATGGCGATGGCGCTGGCGGAAGTGGGTCGCTTCGCGGAAGCGGCCGAGTGGCAACGCCTGGCGATGTCGGTCGCGATGGACGCGGGGCACCCTGAGGCCGCGCAGCGGATGGCTGCCAACCTGGCGCTTTACCAACGACACGAGCCGTGTCGCACGCCTTGGCGAGACGATGATCCAGAGTACAGGCCTGGACCGAAAGTGGAACGACTTTTCGATCCGCCGCCGTTCTGACGAATGGCTTCTGCATTGATCCTCAGGGCGGGATTGTGTCTCGCGGCCGCAATGCTCGCGGCACACGGCACCTCAGAAGCGGCCGGGCAAGAGCGAGCTGCCGCCGTCACCTTCAGCCGCGAGATCGCGCCCATCCTGTTCGAGCACTGTGTGGTCTGCCATCGGCCCGGCGCGGTCGGACCCATGTCCCTGATGTCGTATCAGGAGGTCCGGCCGTGGGCTCGAGCCATCGAGGAACAGGTCGGCGGGCGGAGAATGCCACCGTGGAAACCAGAACCCGGCTTTGGCGGCCCGTTCATCGGCAACCGCCGGCTGAGCGACCAAGAGCTCGCACTTATCCGGCAGTGGGTAGCCGAGGGAGCCGTTGAAGGCAATCCCGCCGATCTCCCGCCGATGCCTGAGTGGCCCGCCGGGGGGTGGCGCCTCGGCGAGCCGGATCTCATCGTCGAAATGCCACCCTACACGCTTCCGGCTGGCGGGCACGATGTCCTCCGCAAATTCGCGATTCCGGTTCCGATCACCGGCACTAGGTTTGTGAGAGGCCTGGAGTTTCAGCCGGGGAATGCCAGAGTCGTGCATCACGCGAACATGCGGATCGATTCCTCGGGCAGCTCGCGCAAGCTGGACGACGCCGATCCGGAGTCAGGCTATGAAGGCGTGACGCCGTTCGCCGCCCGGTTTCCGCCAGGCTACTTCCTCGGCTGGACACCCGGGCAGTTGCGGCCTCTTGCTCCCGCCGACATGGCCTGGCGTTTGGACCCGGGGGCCGACCTGCTCCTCGAGCTCCACCTGCTGCCAGGCAAGCAACCGGAGCGTGTGCAGAGTCGGATCGGGTTCTACTTCACCGACGCAGCACCCACACGGGTCCCGGCCACCATCAGATTGGGCCGGCAGAATCTCGATATCCCGGCAGGAGCGAAGGAGTATGTCAGCCGTGACAGCTATATCCTGCCGGTGGACGTCGATGTGTACGGAGTCCAACCGCACGCGCATTACCTGGCGAGAGAGGTCAAGGGATTCGCCACCCTTCCAGACGGGACGCGGAGGTGGCTCATATACATCAAGGACTGGGATTTCGACTGGCAGGACTTCTACGAGTACGCGAAGCCGTTGGTCCTCCCCAGGGGAACCGAGCTCATGATGGAGATCACGTACGATAACTCCGCCGGCAACCGGCGCAACCCGCACTCACCGCCGACGCGCGTGATGTGGGGCCAGAAGTCGTCAAACGAGATGGGCGACTTGTGGATTCAGGTCGTGCCGCGTCACGCTGGTGATCTCCAAATCCTCAACAACGACCGTTGGCCACGAGAGCTGGCCGAAGACATCGTGGGATCCGAGATGATCCTCGCAGCCGACCCCAATCAGGTGATGGAGCATGACGAGGTGGCCCTGCTCTACCTGCAATTCGGGAAGGTCGCGGAGGCCGTGGCGCACTTCAGGGACTCGGCGCGGTTGCAACCAGAGTCCGCCGCCGCACAGTACAACCTCGGGACCGCGTTAATGCAGTTGGGCGATTATGAGGAGGCCATTCGCCACCTCGAAGACGCGCTGCGGCTGGACCCCGGGTATGTCCGGGCGCACAACAGCCTGGGGGCGGCGCTGCGATTGCGAGGTAAGCCGGAAGAGGCCGTTCGCCATTTCCGCCAGGCACTTCTCCTCCGCCCGGACGACGGCGACACGCTCTACAACCTGGCGAGCGCGCTGGCGGAGCAGGGTGAGCTCGAGGAGGCGATCACCGACTATCGGCGCGCCCTCCAAGTTGAGCCTGATGCCCGTGACGCGCTCGTGGATCTCGCGTGGTTGCTGGCCGCACACCCGAACCCGAGATTCCATGACCCGGTTGAAGCCGTCCGCCTGGCGGAGCGCGCGTCTCGCTTGACCGATCGTCAGGACGCAGCGGTTCTCGACGTGCTCGCCGCGGCC
>JACPZV010000168.1 GCA_016195295.1 Acidobacteriota bacterium | reverse complement strand
ACGCTCGCGTGCATTCAGCAGCAGGGCGATCGCTTCACCGAACCCGACTTCTTTCCCACGCCGGGCCACCGATCGGCGTGGCTCCGGTTTCTGAAGCCGCGCGCGGGGTTATACGCGCGACTGTCGCAGATGCACGACGCCGGGCTGCTCGGCCGCATGTTGCCAGAATTCGGAGCGATCACGTGTCGCGTCGTGCGCGACTTCTACCACAAGTACACCGTCGACGAGCACACGCTGCTGACGATCCGCAATCTCGAGCGCCTCGCCACGCGCGCCGCGCGCGAGCGCGAACGGTTCGGCGCGCTGCTCGACGATCTCGCGCATCCCGAGCTGCTCGTGCTCTCGCTGCTGTTCCACGACGTCGGCAAGTGGCGAGACGACGATCACGCCGAGGAGAGCGTGCGGATGGCGCTTCAGATGATGGAGCGCCTGCGCCTGCCCGAAGAGTCGGCCGCGCTCGTCGAGTTCCTGATTCGCCATCACCTGCAAATGTCGCTGGTGGCCTTCCGGCGCGACACCGAGGACCCCGAGATCGTCCGGCGGCTCGCGGATCTCGTCGGCATCGAGGAACGGCTGAAGATGCTGTGCCTCCTGACGCTCGTCGACGTCGAGGCGGTGAACCCCGAGACGCTGACGCCGTGGCGCGAGGAGCTGTTGTGGCGCCTCTACGTGGACACCTACAACCACCTCACGCTCGAATACGCAGACGAGCGCATCGAGCATCAGGAATCCGGACTGCGCGCGCTGGTCGCCGGACGCCCCCACAACGTGACCGAAGCGGAGATCACCCGGTTCGTCGAAGGCCTTCCCCGCCGGTACCTTCGTCTCTTCCCGCGCGACGCGATCTACCGTCACGTGCGTTTGTCGCGCGACATCCGGCCCGACGACCTGCACGCGGACCTCGAGCGCAGGGAGTCGCTGTGGGAACTGACGGTCGTCACGCTCGACAAGCCGTCCTTGTTCTCGAACATCTGCGGCGCGCTTTCGTCGTTCGGGATGGACATCGCGCGCGGCCACGCGATGACGAACCCCAACGGGCTCGTGCTCGACATCTTTCAATTCACCGACCAGGAGCGGTTTCTCGAATTGAACGCCGGCGGGAAGGATCAGTTCCTGGGCGTGCTCGGCGACGTCATCTCCGGCGCCACGGACGTGACCGAGCGGCTTCGCGCGCGGGAGCAGAGCGTGCTGTACCGCCCGCGCCGCGGCGTCACGACCGCGCCGCCCGTGGTGCACGCCGACAACCAGTCGTCCCGCCGCTACACGATCCTCGACATCGTCGCGAACAACGTGCTGGGGCTGCTGCACCGCGTGAGTCGCGTCATCTCGCAGCACGGATGCGACGTCGACCTCGTGCTGATTTCAACGGAGGGACAGAAAGCGATCGACGTGTTTCACATCACGAAAGCCGGCGCGAAACTGACCGACTCGGCGATCGCCGAGCTGACCGCGGATTTTCACCGCGTGCTGGAGGCATGAGATGAAATTGATCAAAGCCGTCGTGCGGCCCAACAAGGTCGACGATGTGAAGGAGGCGCTGGGACGCGTGAGCCAGTCAGGGATGACGGTCACCGAAGTCCGCGGCCACGGCAAGCAGAAGGGACACACGGCGATCTACCGCGGGAAGGAGTACGACGTCAGCCTGCTGCCCAAGATGGAAATCGAAGTCGTCGTGCCGGACGCACTCGTGGACGAGGCGGTCGCCGCCATCATTCAAGCGGCGCGGACCGGCGAAATCGGCGACGGCCGCGTGTTCGTGATCCCGGTCGAGCAGAGCTATCGCATCCGCACCGGAGAACGGAGCGAGCTGTGAAAACCTTCGCCGCCGTCGCGCTCGTCTGCCTCCTGCTGCCGACCGCGATCCCGCGGGCGCAATCGTCCAGCCTTCAGCCCTCAGCCCTCAGCCCTTCGAGCGCTCAGGCCGCGAGCCCTCAGCCCTCTGGATCGGCAGTGACCTCGTCCGATCTGGCGAAAATCGATCAGCGCGTCACCGCCGCGCAATCGTCCGCCGATAACGCGTGGATGCTCGTCAGCGCCGCGCTCGTGCTGATGATGACGGGCCCAGGGCTCGCGCTGTTTTACGGCGGACTCGTGCGCCAAAAGAACACGCTGGCGATGATGATGCAGAGCTTCGCGCTGATGGCGCTCATTACCGTGCTCTGGGCGCTCGTCGGCTACAGTCTGTGCTTCGGCGAGGGGACGCCCATCATCGGTGGATTCAGCCACGTCCTGCTGCGCGGCGTCGGCGTCGACCCGAACGCGGACTACGGCGGGACGATCCCCGAGCTGACCTTCATGGTGTACCAGCTGATGTTCGCGATCATCACGCCAGCGCTCATCACGGGCGCGACCGCGGAACGCATGAAGTTCAGCGGCACCGTCATGTTCATGGCGCTGTGGTTCTTGTGTGTCTACGCGCCGCTCGCGCACATGGTCTGGGGCAAGGGCGGTCTGCTCAACGCCACGCTCGGCGGCCAATTTCCCACGCTCGATTTCGCGGGCGGCACCTGGTGCTGAGCTTCATCGGCGCGTGCCTGCTGTGGGTCGGCTGGTTCGGTTTCAACGCGGGCAGCGCGCTCGCGTCCAACGGTCTCGCGACGAGCGCGTTCGTCGCGACGCACTTCGCGGCGGCCGCGGCGACGATCGGCTGGCTCGTCGCGGAGTGGACGACGCGCGGCCGGCCGAGCGCGCTCGGCGCCATTTCGGGCGCGGTCGCCGGCCTCGTCGCGATCACGCCGGCGTCGGGATTCGTCGCGCCGATGCCCGCGCTCGTCATCGGTCTCATGGCGGGCGTCGGCTGTTTTCTGATGGTGACGTGGGTAAAAAGCCTCTTCGGGTACGACGATGCGCTCGATGCGTTCGGCGTGCACGGCGCCGGCGGCACGATTGGCGCGCTGCTGACGGGCGTGTTCGCGACGCGCGCGGTCAACGCCGTCTTCCACGATCCGCAGGGCCGGCCGCTACCTGTTGGTTGGATCGACGGGCATCTCGCGCAGGTCGGCTATCAGGTCGTCGGCATCAGCGCCGCGTGGATCTTCGCGCTCGTCGGAACGATTGTGATCTTGAAGATCACCGACGTCGTCGTCGGCGTGCGCGCGAGCGAGGAGCAGGAGATCGAAGGGCTCGACCTCACCGAGCACGGTGAGGAAGCGTATAACCTGGAGATGTAAGGCGGCACGCCCGCGTCCGGTGGTCGGGTCATCGAACGATTCTGGAAGGTGTTACTGCTTCTTGGCCGGGATCTCGCCCTGCTTCAGGACGCGGTTATCAGGGAACCCGGGCTTCGAGCCGGTCGCCTTCTCGACGTGCTTTGCCGATTTTGTCTCGGTCGGCATAGGAGTTTTCCTTTCAGCCTTTGAAGATCACCGACAGATACGTGCCCGCGGCGCACAAGGCCGTCGCGACGAACATCCAGACGAGCGCGATGTTGCCTCGTTCGAGAAACGCCTGGCGCCGGTCGTTCGACCCGGTATTCCGATCCGCTGCGTCGATTATATGCCTGCGGAATTCGTGCGCGAAAAAGTCCTCGTCCGCACCATCCGCGTGGGCTTCCTGATAGAACGCGCGCCATTCTTCTTGGGTCGTCTCGAGATCCGCGAGCAGCGGCAGGTAGGAATACTTCGACCCTTGGTAAGAACGAATGAAGTGCCAGAGCGAAACGACGCCGCATCCGCCAGCCAGAAAGAACAAGCCGACAACTGGAAGAACCACCTGTGGCGCGACGAGTTGCAGCTTCGGCAGCAACGCCCCGAGGAGGCTGAAGACGAGGATGAGGATCGTAACCGGGAAGTTCACGGCCGCCGAAATCTTCTCCCGGCGGTCGAGCTCCCACTTGTAGCGGTCGAGGAGGAATTGCAGGTCCATCGCGCCTCCATGATAGCGAAGAGTCCTTGACCTGTGAGCAAGGAGCGCGATTTCTTGTGCGATCGAGCGCCGTGGAACGGAAGGAATCGGCTGCCATGAACGAAGTCACTCCTAGTGGTTGCGCGCGCGCGAGACCGCTCGACAATCTCCTTCAGGCGTGTCCTGCCCTTAGCAACAATCACTCGGACGCTTCAAACTGGCGATTGCCTTCGAACAGATTGAATCACTGCGCTCACAGCCTCGACAATCCGAGTCCCTCGACGAAGGAAGCCGAGCTCACGGACAACCTCGTGGACGGTTCAGACAGCTGGACTTCTTCAATTGATGAGGTCAGCCAGACATGCCGCAACCGCTCAGGCCAGAGTTCCGGCGCCGGCTTGCCTTGGCGTATGTCCTCCCACAGTGGCGTAAGGCCCAGCTCGGCGAGACGCCGTTCGATCTCGCCAAGACGCAGGAGTTGCGCCGGCGTCACACCGTCTTCCGCGAGATCCCTTAACCAGTTTCCGAGGCCGCTCAGTTGCACATTATCGAGGCGGCGCAGAGGAAACGCCTGAAGCAGCCCTTTGAGGTCCTCCACCAGAGCTGTCCAGGCAGAGACCAAAGCCTCGCAATCATGCGACCAACATGGAAGGACGACGGCCGACGTAACAGCCCACCACCTTCCGAGTAACGTCTTCGCTAACTCCACCAAGGCAAGCGCCTGCGCTGGTGTGATCTTGCCCTCGTGGCACACGGCACGAACATCTCTCAGGGCGCGACGGAAAGTCGGACTGAACAGCGCCGCCCACCATCGCCGCGTCACGCTACGTGCCGGTCGCAGAGCCGTGACCAACGCGTCGAGTGGCAGCGCGAAAACGTGCTCCCAACACACGGACTGCAGTCCCTCGATCTCAGTCAGGAGTTGGACAAGGACGCGCAGGTCTCCGATGGTTCGTGGCCGTTTGACGCCAGCCTCTGAGACAACCGCGTCAAGCGAAGCTTCACACGAAGTCCAGCGCGATCCAGCCACGCGCCGTGCGCGCTCAATTGTCCGGCGTACCGCCTCCTCATCGGCAAACACCGCTCCGACCCAAGCCGAGGGCGAGTCACCCGTCACGAGGTCGGCATGGAAGGCCGCTTCACGGAGCAGCTCGCACCCCTCATCGACGTCGGACCCCGTGATCGTTTGAACGGTCCGTCGCGCTAGCCGAGCCTGGCTTTGGGCGCCCTCGGGCAACCTCAGCAACCTCCCGTACATCTGATACAGGCTCAGACCCGCGGCCAGACGAGCCGTGTGCATGGAGGCAACATGCTGATTGAGGCGCTGACGCCGCTCGACGAACGTCGCATGCGCCTGCGCTGTGTCTGGCACCATCGCATCCCGTATGAGGTTCAGGCTCTCTTGAAGCTGCTGCGCGACCATCCGTCGAGATGTCTCAGCTCCATGACAATCGAGGCACAGATGCGCCAGCTCGAGATCGGAGAGCCGGTTTTTCACGACGTCGAGGGCCGCGCGTTTTTCCGCGACAAAGAGGACAGTCTTTCCGCGTGACACGAGTTCCGCGATCAGGTTCGCGATCGTTTGGCTCTTGCCCGTCCCGGGCGGGCCGCTGATGACTCCGTTCTGTCCTCCGAGTGCCGCGGCAATCGCTTGCTGCTGAGAGGAGTCGGCATCGAGGATCAGGAATTCATTGTCGGGGTGACTGCGATCGAACTCGCTCGGATCGACACTCGCTCTCGCACCTCGTGCATGACCCCTCGCCTCGTCGTCCCCCGCAATGCCTGCGATGAGATTGTTGCGGGCAAGCGCCTCCGCGAGTTCTCGAAGGTCCTTCACGATAGCGAGCTTCTGGAAAGCAAAGTTGCCGATGACCCAGCGTTCCTTGATGTCGAATCCTGGAACAGCGCCGGCGGCCTGCTTCAGACGAGCAAAGACCGGCTCCAAATCCAGCGCCTCTCCCTCGTCTTCCCCACGCACGAGGCCAACTAAGGCGTCCGGCGCCACAGAGACGCCGTGATCAGTTTCGAGGGCGTGGACCAGCACGTCGTTCACTTGGGTGTCGCCGCGACGACGCAGAAGCCATCTGCTGCCGTGGCCACCCCGCGAGATCGCTTCGATCGGGACCAGAAGAACTGGCGCGGCCGTATCGCGGCCCCCGTCCCCGGCCTTCCATTCCGCGAGACCGACGGCGAGGAAGAGCGTACTGGCGCCGCGCTCAAGTCGAGCGTACCGACCTGTAGCTGTCGGAAATAGAGCAGATTGTTGCGGCGAGACAGATCGACCAGCTTGCGGATCCACGCCTGCCGCGCGGCCTCGACTTTCGCCACGCGCTCAGGCGACATCGGGCCCGTGTGCACGCCGGCTTCGTCGGTTGGAGGGTCGCTTGGTCCAGATTCAGGAGACATGGTTCATGTATTTAGTCGGCGGCTGAGACTCGATGCCGCGTTGGTGGCTGATCGCTCCAGTCTGGATGACGGTGAAGTCCGGGCTGCAGGCGACCCCAGCGGAGGTGCGCGCGCTATCGCTCTTGTGCTTTCCGTGCATCATGCGCCCGTCCTGGAGGCGCAAGTTCGTCCAACCGTGTTCTGGCCAGCCGGATCTGCCCCTTCAACTGCTCAGCCATCTGAGCCAGCAGATCCTGGCCGTGTGCCTGGGCGATGTCCACTTTTTTCTTTAGCCCGTATCCGAAGGAACCGATGCCGCCGCACAGCCTGGTGCTGAGCTTCATCGGCGCGTGCCTGCTGTGGGTCGGCTGGTTCGGTTTCAACGCGGGCAGCGCGCTCGCGTCCAACGGTCTCGCGACGAGCGCGTTCGTCGCGACGCACTTCGCGGCGGCC
>JACPZV010000167.1 GCA_016195295.1 Acidobacteriota bacterium | reverse complement strand
CCGCTCCCGCATCCGCGCCAGATACTCTCGTTGCGCCTCCGGTCCCACGCCAGTGCCCTCCTTCTTGACACTGGTATCGGTAACAGGAGTTTTGGCGCGACGTATCTTCCCTCGGTAACATTTTGCACGGCGCGATACGGGTGCGTGACAACGGCGGTATGCTAGCTCAGGATCGCGGACAGTTGCGGACCGTTCCCTTTCTGCTGGCGTGTGCGGCCGCCCTCGTGACGGCCTCGCCCTCGTCTTCGTTCGCTGCGCCGCAGCCCGGTCTCACGTTCACCAAACACATCGCGCCGATCATCTGGACGCGGTGCGCGCCGTGCCATCGGCCCGGCGAAATCGGTCCCTTCAGTCTGATCACGTACGCCGACGTCAAGCAGCGCGCGACCTTGATCGCGACCGCCACGAGCCGGCGGCTCATGCCGCCCTGGAAACCCGTGCCCGGCAAAGGCGACTTCCAGGACGCGCGACGGCTGACCGATCGCGAGCTGCAGGATCTCCAGCAGTGGATCGCGGACGGCCTGCCGGAAGGCGACGCCGCCGATCTTCCGCCCGCGCCGATCTGGACCGAAGGTTGGCAGCTTGGCACGCCGGATCTGATCGTGCGCATGCCCGAGCCGTACACCGTTCGGGCGACTGGGCCGGACGACTTTCGCACGTTCGTGCTGCCGATTCCCACGTCGCGCCCGCGGTTCGTGCGCGCGCTGGAGTTTCATCCCGGGAACGCCCGCGTCGTCCATCACGCGAATCTCGGCATCGATCGCACGCGGTCGTCTCGGCAACTCGATCTGAAGGATCCCGAGCCCGGCTACGTCGGCGGCATGGTGCCCGATGCGCGGTACCCCGAAGGACAAATGCTCGGCTGGACGCCGGGGCAAGCGCCGCATCCGTCGCCGCCGGGGATGGCGTGGCGGCTGGAGCCCGGCAGCGATCTGGTCGCGCAGCTGCATCTGCAGCCGACCGGGAGGCCCGAGCCGCTGCAGGTGAGCGTCGGCATTTTCTTCACCGATGAGCCGCCGACGCGCACGCCCGTGGGCTTGCGGCTCGGCAGCGAGACCATCGACATTCCCGCTGGGCAACGGGAGTACGTGGTGAGCGACAGTTACGTCGTGCCGGTGGACGTCGAAGTGGTTTCCGTCCAGCCGCACGCGCACAATCTCGCGCGCCGCATGGAGGCGACGGCCACGCGGCCCGACGGCACGATGCGGTGGCTGATCGCGATAGACGATTGGGACTTCCGGTGGCAGGACGTGTACCGCTACACGATGCCGTTCGTGTTGCCCAAAGGCACGCGGCTCTCGATGCGCTATACCTACGACAACTCCTCCGACAACGTACGCAATCCGCGGCGGCCGCCGGGACGCGTCGTCTGGGGGCAGAACACGACGGACGAGATGGGCGATCTCTGGGTCCAGGTCGTGCCGCGCGCGGCCGACACGCTTCCGCTGCTGACTCAGGATTTCCGCCGAAAGGCCCGCGCGGAAGATCTTGCCGCGTACACGAAGTTACTCGACGGCGAGCTGAACAATCCGCTCCGTCACGACGCGGTGGCGGGCTTGTATCTAGACGACGGCCAGTTCGATCTGGCGGTCACCCATTTCCGGCGGTCGCTCGAATTGAACCCGGTGTCGCCGTCGACGCACTACAACCTCGGCTACGCGTTGTCGGTGCGCGGAAAACAGGAGGACGCCGCCGCCGAGTTCCGCGAGGCACTCCGCCTCGATCCCGACTACGCGCAGGCGCACAACAACCTGGGCGCCGTGTTGCAGTTGCTCGGCAAGGCCGACGAAGCGCTCGATCACTACCGTCGCGCGGTCGCGTTGCGCCCCGACAACATCGAGGCGCGCGCGAATCTTGCGCAGTTGCTCGCGGCGCAAGGACTCGCGAGTGAGGCCGTGGCTCAGTTTCAAGAGGTGCTGGCGCTGCGGACCGACCATCCCCAAGCCTTGGCCGGGCTCGCGTGGATTCGCGCGACATCCGGCGACGAGCGGCTTCGCAACTCGGCTGAAGCGGTGCGACTCGCGGAGCGCGCGGCGGCTGTGACCGGTCGGCGCGATCTGTCGGTCCTCGATGCACTGGCGGCCGCCTATGCATCGGCGGGCAAGTACGACGATGCCGTCGTGGCGGTGCGAGCCGGAATCGACCTCGCGGTCGCCGCCGGTCAGCCGGCAGTCGTCGTCCAGTTCCGACAACGCCTCGAGTTGTATCAGCAGCGACAACCGTATCGCGTTCCGCCGCGTTGAATCGTCGCGCTGAATCTTAACGATGCGTCGATCCAAGTTTCCGGTTCGGAAGTCAGAAACGTCCACGACGTGTAACCTTCCCCATTGACTCACGATCCTCGTCCGCGTAACCTCGCCGGGTTTGCGACCAACACGACCTGTTTTACGAGTCATTACAGGGAGGGATAGGCATGGCGAAGAGGATTCTGTTGTCGGTATGCGCGCTCGCATGTCTGCTGGCGCTGCCGACCACCGCTCACGCGCAAAGCGCGTTTGCGGGCGTGGTGAAAGACGCGACCGGTGCCGTGCTGCCGGGCGTGACCGTCGAAGCGGCGAGCCCGGTGCTGATCGAGAAAGTCCGCTCGGTGTCGACCGATGCGAACGGCGCCTACCGAATTGAGAACTTGCGGCCTGGCACGTACGTGATCACGTTCACGCTCCCCGGTTTCGCGACGGTCAAGCGCGACGGCGTGGAGCTGCCCTCGAACTTTACGTCGACGATCAACGCGGAGCTCAAAGTCGGCGCGGTGGAAGAGACCGTGACGGTGTCGGGTCAGTCGCCCGTCGTCGACACGCAGACCAACGTGAAAGCGCAGGCGCTCTCACGCGACGTGCTCGACGCGGTGCCCTCCGCGCACACGATTCAGTCGCTCGGTCAGCTCGTCACCGGCGTCACGCTGACGGCCCCGGACGTCGGCGGTTCGCAGGCGATGCAGCAGACCTACTTCACCGTGCATGGCCTCGGCGCGGCCCAGACGTCGTTGCTCGTGGACGGGATGATCATCAACGGCCTGCAGGGCGACGGCGCGATCCAGACGTACTTCAACGAAGGCACCAACCAGGAAATGGTGTACCAGACCGGCGGCGGCAACGTCGACTCGCCGACCGGCGGCGTGAAGATCAACATGATCCCGAAAGAAGGCGGCAATCGCTTCAGCGGATCGCTCTTCGAAGGGTACGAGACCCAGCACCTCCAATCGAGCAACATGACCGACTTCCTCTCGTCGCACGGGGTCACGTCGCTGGACAAGAT
>JACPZV010000037.1 GCA_016195295.1 Acidobacteriota bacterium | reverse complement strand
TCAGTGGGCTCGGCGTCGTGGCACTTCAGATCTACGTAAGGACCGGACTCACCGCGCACGGTGCGCTGTCTCACTACCGTGGCGACGACGCGACACTGCAGTCCGCCATGAGCTTCGGCGAACTCGTCGAGATCACCCATGCACACGCGTTTACGATGCCCGTGCTCGTCCTGGTGCTCGGTTCCGCATTTGTGCTCACCGAGGTATCGGAACGTCTCAAACAGATCGTCGTGATCGCGCTGTTGACCAGTGTCGTCCTCGAACTCGGGCTCCCGTGGCTCGTGCGCTATGGCCCGTCGTGGACCGTTCATGGGTTTAGCGTCGCTGGTCTGCTACTCGGCGGAAGTCTGTTCGCCGCCGTGGCGGTGCCCCTCTATGAGATGTGGCTCGCACCGCAATAAACACACGCGCTGATCAGCGCGGGTCCGAAAGGACCCGGCCTACATTTCTTCTAGACCCGGCCTACTGATCTCGTGCCGACTGATCTCGTGCGGACGGCCAGCCGAATTTGAAGAAGTAGGCGCCGGCGCCGACGAGCAACGCGCCGATCACCAGGCGGTTGGCGAGCAGGACGAGACCGACGAGAGCGATGGCGACGCCGGCGGCCTGGCGTCCGCGCGCCATGCGGCCGAGCGCGTCGCGTCCGAGCGCGCCCGCGACGAGCGTCACGAAAAACGCCAGGCTCGCGCCGAGCACGACCGCCGCGCCCGTCGGCACGAGATAGCGGTTCGACACGATCAATCCGCCGGCGCCCGCGACGAACGCCACGGCGACACTCCACAGCAGGTACCCGCGCGCGCTGCGCGCCACGTTGCGCGACGCCGCGGCCGGCACGACGACGAGCGCTTCCACGAGCAGCGCGCCGATGATCTTCAGGCTCACGACAATCGACAGCGCCAGCAGGAACGCGAAGAAGTAGTCGAGAAACCGAGAGTCCGATCCCTCGACGCCGGCGAGCGGCGGACTCAGGCTGTCGAGGAGCAGATGGTTGTATTCGCGCGCGAGCAGCACCATCACGACGACGCCCACCGCGAGCAGCAACAACAGATCGCCGTCGGTCACGGTCAGCAGACTGCCGAACAACACGGCCTCGACCTGATGCACGTTGAACTGACGCGTGACGGCGACGAGCAGACACAGGCCGAGTCCGAGCGAGAGCGCGAGAAACACCCCGATCAACGTGTCGGGCGGCAGCGACGATCGCCGCTTCACGTAGATCATCCCGAGCGTGGCGAGCAGGCAGAAGCCGAACATGCCGCCGTAGGGCGAGTTGAGCGGCTCGCCGATCAGCAGGCCGATCGACACGCCGGTGAGCGCCGCCTGGCCGAGCGCCGCGCTGAAAAACGCCATGCGCCTCGAGACGACGAGATGGCTGAGGCCGCCGAGCATCGGCGTCAGCAGCAGGACGCAGAGGAATCCGCGGACGAGAAACGGGTACTGAAAATCGGCCGGCAGGATGCCGCTATGCGCCAGACTGGTCACCCAGGCGTAGAAGGGCGTCATGCGAGCGCGTCCGCCGGCGCGCCGTCGGCCACCACGCACCGGTCGAGCACGGTCACGCGATCACCGTGCCGCTTCACTCGCTCGTGATCGTGGGACACCATGAGCACGGTCACATCATCTCGATCGCGCGCGGCGAGCAGCACGTCCTCGAGCCACTGGCTCGCTGTCTGATCGAGTCCGGTCGCCGGCTCGTCGAGGATCAGCAATTCCGGCAGCGGATCGAGCGCGTGCGCGAGCAGTACGCGCCGCAGTTCTCCGCCGGAGAGCACCGACAGCTGGCGCTGTTCGAAACCGGCGAGCCCCACACGGTCGAGCATCGCGGCGATCCGTCGCGCGGCGGCGCGGCCGACGCCGAAGCAGACCGGCCGGTTCTGGCGCGTGAGCGCGAGAAAATCCTCGACCGTGACCGGCAACGTACGGTCGACGGAGAAACTTTGCGGGACGTAGCCGATGCGGCCGTTGCGACGCCAGTGCGCGAGGATGCGTCCTTCGAACGGGATTTGCCCGAGAACGGCGTAAACGAGCGTGCTCTTGCCGGCGCCGTTGGGTCCCACGATCGCGTGAAGCGTCCCCCGCGCAACCGAGAGCGAAACGTCACTGAGGAGGAGCTGGCCGTCGATTCGGACCGTGAGGTTCGAGACGTCGAGAATCGACGGGGAGATCGCGCCGGCGCTCATGCCCCTTTGATCAATGTCACCGACGTCACCAATGCCCGGATCATCGTGTCCACGTTCCGCTGCATCTCCTTCTCGAACTTGTCCGCGGTGTACGCGCCCGACGCGATGTGCGTGATGAGGTAGACCTTCACGCCCGCCTCGTCCTGCAGCACTTTCAGCAGCGCGGGCGGAAAGGTCTCTTCGCTGAAGACGACGTGAATCTTTTCGCGCTGCAGGAGCTTCACCATGTCCTTCAGCTCGCCCGCCGACGGCGTCAGTCCGTGCTGCGGCTGCACGACGCCGGCCACCTCGAGTCCGAACTCTTGGAGGAGGTACCCGTAGCCGTCGTGTACCGTGACCACCCGATTGATCTTCGCCTCGGCGAGCGTTGTCGCGGCGCGCGCCTTGATGAGCCGCAGGCGCCGCGCGTAGTCGGCGGCGTTGGCTTGCAGCGCGGCGGCGTCGGCGGGACGCAGCGCCGCAATCGCCTTCTGAATCGCGTACGTCTGTTGAATCGCGTTCGTGAACGAGATGAACGTGTGCGCGTTCACGCCCGAGCCGTGGACGGCGTGAATCTGCGGCGTCGATTCGTTCACGCGAATGACGAGGAGCTTCTTGTTGCCAGACGCGTTGATCATCGGCTGGATGAAATCGTCGTGGCCGATGCCGTTGATGACGAGGACGTCGAGGTCCGTAATCTTCTTGATGTCCTCGGGCCGCGGCTGGTAATCGCCGGCGTCGACCTCGCCCGGCAGAATCGATCGCACCTCGTAGCCCGGCAGATCGCCGACGACGTTCTTCGTCCACGAGTAATAAGGATGCAGCGTGACGCCGATCTTCAACGTCGGACGCGGCTGCGCCGTCGCCGACGCCGCCATCAGCAGGACCGCGACGAAGCACGACAACAGGCGGGTAGGGTCCGGCTTCAGCCGGACCGTGCGGGGTTTTGAGGTTTTCATGGCGTCTTCACCGTTGGAGGAGGCACGTAGCCGATGCCGGGCGCGTTCACGCGCAACTGGATCCAGCCTGCGGCCTGCGGCACCTGGACCAGCGCGGGCGAAAGTTCCGCGCCATCCGCGTGCGTCCAGACCGAGACGTGCAGCAGCAGTCCGTGGGGCAGCCGATGATGTTCTTCGTCTTCAGGCGACGGGTCGGGCGGCGCATCGGGCACCGGCTCCTGGATCAGCAGCAGCCAGGCCGGCGCGCCCGTCACGCTCGGGATTCCTCGGTAGTTGATGAACGTGTTGCGGTGCGTGACGATCCATCGATACGCCGGACCCTTGGCCGTCGGATCTTTCGCAAAAGGCGGAATGCCCTGTTCGGCCAGCGCGTCGGGCGACGGCCAGCCGCCGGTGGCCGTGCGGATGCGTTCCGCTTCCAGCAGTCCTTCCTGCAGCTCGCGAAACAGCAACTGACTCGGAGAGGCCGCCTCGCTCACCAGCGTCTGGTACGGCAGCAATCCGCTCGCGCGCGCGGGCCGGCCGTCCACGCTCCACGCGGTGTTGGCGAGATAGAACCCGACGATGGCGATGACGACGACGCTGAGCCGCACGACGATGGTCGTTTCCTCGCGGAGGGACGGCGGACGGATCTCCACCGTGCGAACCTCGACTGTGTCCGTCAGGTTGCCAGCCATCGCCTCGGATTCTCCGTCACTCGTCGCCGCTCATCAAGCCGCAGGTTCCCTCCCTTGGGGGCCGGGTCCGGGCCGGGTCCCTTCCGGACCCGGCTCTGCAGGCGGGTCCAAAAGGACCCGCCCTACGACACCGTCTCGCCCATTGCGACGTCCTGGTGATTTTGATTGCTCAAATGAGTGGTTTTGATTATATGTAACAGATGGTTCGCCGCACGTCGTGCCTGCTTCTCGGCCTATTACTGCACGTCGTCCCCTCGATCGCTCTCGCCCAAAGTCGCGAGCACACCGGCATCCTCGTCGGCATCGTTCGAGATTCCACCGGGCTCGTCCTGCCTGGCGCCAGCGTCGAGTTGCACATACTCGCGCCCTCGACATCGGTGGCGAGCGTCCCAGCGGCCGCAGACGGCACGTTCACCTTCACGGACTTGCCCTTCGGCCGGTATCGGCTCGTCGTGACGTGCCCCGGCTTCGAGTCGTCTGATTCACCAATCGAGATCGACGCGGCCCCGAGCTCCACGCTGACCATCGTGCTACGGTTGTCCGGACTTGAAGAGCGGGTTTCTGTTCGCGCGTCCGCCGCGGACGTTCCCGTCACCCCGACCCTGCAGTCGCCTGTCAGCCGTCGTCTGATCGAGACGCTGCCGAGCGAGAGCGTCAGCGCGGGCCTGAGCTCGGTCATCACGCTGACCGCGCCCGGCGTCGCAGCCGACTCGAACGGCGGTTTTCATCCGCTCGGCGAGCACGCCGAGACGTCGTTCGTGATCGACAACCAACCGATCACGGATCAGCAGAGCCGGACGTTTTCAAATCAGCTGTCGCCGAACGCGATCCAATCGCTCGACGTGATCACGGGCGTGCCGCCGGCCGAGTTCGGCGACAAGACGAGTCTCGTGGTGAAAGCGATCACGCGCTCGGGCCTGGGTGTCGGGCGTCCCCGTGGTGCGCTGACTGTCGGGTACGGCTCGTTTCAGACGCCGACCGCGTCGTTGGCCGCCGGCCTCGGCAGCTCGCGCGCCGGCAACTTTCTGTCGCTCGACGGCGTCACCAGCGATCGCTTTCTCGACGCGCCGGAGCCGGAAGCGCTGCACGCACAGGGCAGCGTGTTCAACCTCTTCGATCGGTTCGACGTCCGATGGTCACCGCGGACGACGATGCAGCTCAGCGTGTCGGCGTCGCGGTCGGCGTTCGAGACGCCCAACACGTACGATCAGCAGGACGCGGGTCAGGATCAGCGCCAGCGGCAGCACAGTTTCAACGTCTCGCCGACTGTCACGCACGTTCTCAGCCCGCACGCCGTGGTCGAAGGCACCGGATGGGTGCGACGCGACATCGTCGACTACCTGCCGAGCGCGGATCTGTTCGCCGATCAGCCGGCCGCCCTCGCGCAGCACCGCAGCCTTACGAACGCCGGCGTCAAGGTCAACGTGACGTCGACGATCGGCGCGCACGCGCTGAAGGCTGGTGTGCAGCAGACGACGACGTGGCTGGCGGAGCAGTTTCGGACGGGGCTGACCGATCCCGCATTCAACTCGCCATCGAGCAACAGCTTTCTCCCCGCGCTGCTCCCGTACGATCTGACGCGCGGCGGTACGTTCTTCGATTTTCAGGGCGACGCCGTCGTCAGCCAGTGGGCCGGCTACGTGCAGGACACCGTGAGCGCCGGCCCGTGGAACGTGACGGGTGGACTGCGCCTGGATGGCTATCAGGGACTGAGCCGTGCGGTCGGATGGCAGCCACGACTCGGCGCGACGTATGCGATTGATCGCACGAAGACGGTCCTGCGCGGCTCGTACGGCCGCATGTTCCTGACGCCGTACAACGAGAACCTGATCCTCGCCAGCTCGACTGGACCTGGCGGCCTCGGTGGCGGCGTGCTCGGCAGCGTGGCCGGTGCGCCGTTGACGCCGGGCCATCGTCAGCAGATCGACGCGGGCGCGCAGCAATCCGTGTGGCGCGGCATTCGTCTCGACGGCGAGTACTTCTGGAAAGTCACCGACGGCGCGTTCGATTTCGATGTGATCTTCAATACGCCGCTCGCGTTTCCGGTGCAGTTCCGCGAGTCGCGGGCCGACGGCGGCCTCCTGCGCGTCACGCTGCCGGACTCTCACGGATGGCAGGCGTATGCGACGCTGTCGCACTCGCGGTCGCGGCTCTTCGGGCCCGCACTGGGTGGCCTCCGCTTCGGCGCGAGCTACGCGCCGGTCGCGCGGCCCGACCACGACGAGGCGCTGCAGGCCAACACGCACGTCGAGTACCGCACGGGCGGCGGCCTCGGGTTCTGGAGCGGCCTGACGTGGCGGTACGACAGCGGTCTCGTCGCGGTTGCGGTGAGGACGTATGAAGACGCGCTGAAGCTGACCGGCGATCAGCAGGCGGCGATGGGATTGTTCTGCGGAGACACGCCGGCGACGAGAGCTCAGCCGATTCGGACCTGCGCGTCATCGACGTTCGGCGCGCGGCGCATCGACATTCCTGCGCCCGGCACGGAAGACGATGACACGAATCCGCCCCGGATCGCGCCGCGTCACGTCGTCGACGTCGCCGTGGGTCTGGATCGACTTTCGATCGGGAAGCTGCCGTTGCGCGCGCGCGTGACCGTCATCAATCTGTTCGACACGGTCGCGCTGTACAACTTCCTGTCGACGTTCTCGGGGACGCACTTCGTCACGCCGCGGACGGTTCGCGTCGAGCTCGGCGTGCGTTTCTGAGAGTGCGTCGGGAATCGCCGAACCTGTAGTCGGGAATCGCCGAACCTGTAG
>JACPZV010000191.1 GCA_016195295.1 Acidobacteriota bacterium | reverse complement strand
AGCTCGTAGCGCAGTTCCCAATACGACTCGCTCAGCCGCTCGAGTCGCCTCGCGACCTGCCGCGCCCTGGCGAAGGCCGCCAGCGCCGCCACTACGGCCACGCCGCTGAACCACCACTGAAAGGTCAACAAAACTCGTACCTTATCGAACGGCTTGCAACAGTGTCAACCGCCTGAGACAATACCCGCGTTTTCTGGCGGCTGCCCCAGCATGAGCCATAAACCCAAAACCGTCCTCATCGTCGACGACGACGAGGGGATGCGGGACACGCTGACGGCGATCCTCAAGCGGGAGTACCGCGTGCTGCGCGTGGCGAGCGGAGAAGCGGCTCTTCCCATCCTCAACCGTGAGGACGTGGACCTCATGCTGCTCGATGTGCGCCTGCCGGGCATCAGCGGGTTCGAAGTGCTCCGTATCGTCCGGGAGAACTACAGCCTGGTCGAGGTCCTCATGATCTCGGCCATCAACGAGATCGAGACCGCCGTGCAGGCGATGAAGCACGGCGCGTATCACTACGTCACGAAAGACTTCGACTACGACCAACTGCGGTCGCTGGTGCGGAACGCCAGCGAGCGCCAGGATTTGAACCGTCAGGTCCTCACGCTCTCCGCGCAGGTCGCCGATCAGACGGAGCGCGAGTTCATCGTCGGCCCCAGCAAGATGACGCGGGACATCATCGATCTGGTGCACAAGATCGCGAAGCTGTCGGCGACCGTGCTCATCCTCGGCGAGAGCGGCACGGGCAAGGAACTGCTGGCGCGGCTCATCCACCGCGAGGCCGGCGATCCGGAAGCGCCATTCATCGCCGCCAACCTGGCCGCCATCCCGCGCGAGCTCGTCGAGAGCACGCTCTTCGGTCATGAGCGCGGCGCCTTCACCGGCGCTCATCGTCAGCAGCTCGGCAAATTCGAGCTGGCCTCGAACGGGACGCTGTTCCTCGACGAGATTGGCGACCTGCGGCTCGACCTTCAAGCGAAGTTGTTGCGCGCGATCCAAGAAGGTGAGATCGAACGCGTGGGCGGCACCAAACCGATCAAGACCGAATTCCGTTTGATCGCGGCGACGAACATCGACCTCGAAAAAGCGGTCAAGGAAGGACGTTTTCGCGAGGACCTGTTCTATCGAGTCAACGTCATCCCGATCAAACTTCCTCCGCTGCGCGAACGCACGGAGGACGTTCCGCAACTCGCCGACTTTTTCCTGCGGCGCTACAACACGCGATTCCGCAAGCGCATTCAGGGCATCACCGATTCCACGATGACGGTCCTGAAAAAGTACTGGTGGCCGGGCAATATCCGCGAGCTCGAGAACCTGATCGAGCGCCTTGTCGCGGTCAGCGACAAGGACTACATCTCAGAAGAGGATCTCCCGCTGGAATTCCACTTCGCCCAGCTCGAGCCCCAGGGCGCCGGGGCGGAGAATCTGTTCGAGGACGCGACCAACACCTTCGAGCGGAACTTCATTTTGCGCGCGTTAGAGAAATGCGGCTGGAATGTGACGGGGACAGCGGAGTACCTTGGAATTCCGTTGAGTACGTTGAAATACAAGATGGACAAGCTCGACGTGCGTCAACTTGCGAAACGATTGCGCGGGGCGTGATTTCAGCTAACAATCTGGCTGCGACGGCCAAGTCATTGCCTTTCCGACCTAATCCTCTGATTTCCCAGCACTAATCGTCGACGTACGAAGAGTACTCGGCTGTACGCGGACAATCATTTGTCCGCGCTAGCCGGCAGCCCCAGCGGACTCTTCTTCCGCGTCCGCGAACCGATTGCCTTTTTCCCGAACAAAACGCATCGATGTCGAGAGCGCGCGTCGCTGGAACATGCGTTGCAGCCTTATGAGTCGACGGCGTCGCGGAACGACATACCAAGAATTATTCCAGCCTCATCGCACCACTGATTCTGAGACGCTGGGAAATGGGGGAATAGGAAACAGACGATGCAGCCTTCGATGTTCAATCTTCGGGTTCCGCTCGCGGCGCGCGACGAGGTGTTCCTGATGAACACGCTCACCGACGCGCAACTGGTCGTGTCGGCCGATGTCGCCGGCCTGCTCGACCAGATCGCCAGCGGCGGGTTCCGCGGATCGAACGGGGTCGCGTCTGAAACCCGCGAGGCCCTCGACCTGCTGTGGGAAAACGGATTTCTAGTCGCCGATCGGGAGACCGAGCAGCGCGCGCTGAACGACTACCTGACTGAAGTCAAGAGCGACACGTCCGAGCTCAGCGTCACGGTTCTGACGACGCTGCAGTGCAACTTCGCGTGCGACTACTGCTATCAGGGCGATCACGGCGACTACAACGAGCGCGCGGAGAAGATGCCGCTCGAAACCGCGGGCCGCGTCGGCGACTGGATCGAGCGCGAGCTCGATCGCGTCCGGCCCGAGCGGTTCGTCCTGACGTTCTTCGGCGGCGAGCCCCTGTTGAATCTGCCCGCGATGTATCTGCTGGCCGAGCGCCTGTCGCGAGCCAGCGAGGCGCGCGGTGTCCGGCTCGTGACCAATATCATCACGAACGGTCTGCTGCTGACCGAAGACGTCGTCGATCGCATGCTGCCGTTCGGACTGAACGGCATCAAGATCACGCTCGACGGCGACCGGGACACGCACAACCGCATGCGGCCGTTACGCGGCGGCCAGGGCACCTTCGATCGCATCGTCGAGAACATCCGGAAAGTCGCGGGTCGTTGTCCGATCGCGATCGGCGGAAACTTCGACGAGAGCACGATCGACAGCTATCCCGCCCTGCTCGACTTTCTCAAGCGGCAGGACTTCGCGGACAAGCTCGTCAAGGTCAACTTCAAGCCCATCGTGCGCGCGGAGCCCGTTGCGCTGAAAGGCATCATTCCCCTGACGCCGGTCGGTGCGAAGGAAAGCTTCAAGGGCACATGCATGACATCGGTCGGTTCTGGTGCAGGCAAAGCGTGCGATTCGTGCGGCGGTCTCGAAGAGAAGTGGACGTTGCTGCGCGAGGAAACGAAGCGACACGGCTTCCCCACGCACGACGGCGTGCCCAAGGGCATGTGTCACGTGCACCGGCAGCACGCGCACACGATCGGTCCGGACGGGTCGCTCTACGCGTGTCCGGGGTTCACCGGTCAGCTCGCGATGTCGACCGGCCACATCGACGACCGTAAGGAATCGTGGCGCGAATCGGCGCTCGAAAAATTCAATCGACTGCATCCGTGGAAAGAATGTGGGGACTGCGCGTTCATCCCGACGTGTGCCGGCGGATGCGTGGCGGCCTCTTACTCGCAGACTGGTGACATGAACACGCCGACGTGTCACAAGTCCAGTTTCGAATCGGCGCTCATCGCGCTGGCGCATCAAGCGGCCAGCCAAGACGCAGCTACTCAGGCTGCGTAGGAGACTACAATGAAGATCTAAGTTGTGAGAAGGGCATCGAACTAGAAGCCCGCCGGCTATTGCGACCTCTGGGTCGACGGCCCAGCGATGAACAAGAAGTAACGATGGGCGACCAGCGCCGGGTGTTTGGTCTCGCGGGGAGGTGGGGGGCGGTGGCAGCTTTGCTGCTCACCGCCTGCCGGCCGGCCACGGGAAAGCCGTCGTCTGGCTCCGATCCGGTCACGCTTCACGTCGGCGTCCCTGAGTTGCCGGCGGACACGGCGAACGGTCTTAGGCAATTCGCGCAGAACCGGGCCGTCGAATCGCTTGCCCGTCTCGCGGATGATGGCAGGCCACGGCCGGCACTCGCGAAAGACTGGCAAGTCAGCCCGGACGGACTTGCGCTGACGGTCAATCTTCGGTCCGGCGTCTTGTTTCACGACGGGACACCGGTCACATCCACCATCGTCGCGGATTCGCTGAGGCAAACGTTGCCATCCGTCATGGGGCCGGCGTTCACGGATGTCGAGGACGTGACAGCGACAGGCGACACACAGGTGGTCGTCCGCATGCGTCAGCGGTCACCGTTTCTGCTGGATGCGCTCGAAGTGCCAGTGCCCAAGCCGGGAGCGCCGCTTACGGGCACGGGGCCGTTCATTGTCGTTGATCCGACGACCGAGCTGAAGGCCAACCCGAAGTACTATCTTGGCCCTCCCACAATCGATCGGATCATCGTGGAAACGTTCCCCAGCGCGCGAACGGCCTGGGCCGAAATGCTGCGCGGACGGATCGACATGTTGTACGAGGTTGGCGTGGACGAGCTGGACTCGCTCGAAGCGTCGACGAACGTCGCGATATTCACGTTTGCTCGTCCCTATCAGTACGCCGTCGTCTTGAACTCTGACTCGCCAGGTCTCCGGCCCAAGGAGGTCAGACAAGCGTTGAACCTTTCGATCGATCGTGACGCTCTCGTGCAAAGCGTGCTTCGAGGACACGGGACCGTTTCGTCCGGTCCGGTCTGGCCCCACCATTTCGCCGCCCGGAATGACTGGCCCGCGTTCAAATTCGATCCAAAGGTGGCCGCTCAGACGCTCGCGCAAACCAGCCGCTCACGAGGGAACCCGTTGCGTTTCACCTGTTTGGTTCGACCGAACGAACTTGATGAGCGAATCGCACTCGTACTCAAGCAGCAACTGGAAGCGGTGGGCGTCGAGATGCGCATTGAAGAAATGGACTTGGATCGAATCATTGATTCCTTGAATCACCACAAGTTCGATGCCGTGCTGCTCGAATCAGTCAGCGGACCTGCCCTGCTGCGTTCATATCGGGCGTGGCATTCCGGCGGACCGACGAGTGCTCGCAGCGAAACCGTCGACACCGCGCTGGACGCGATTCGTCATGCGAAATCTGACGAAGAGTATCGGATGGCCGT
>JACPZV010000190.1 GCA_016195295.1 Acidobacteriota bacterium | reverse complement strand
GACGCCGTTTGAACGCGGCGTGCGCCGGATGCTGGCGGCTTTCTCCTATCGCGATTTTCGCGTCCAGTGGATCGGCGCCTGCAGTTCGGCGATCGGCACGTGGATGCAGATCGTCGCGCAGAACTGGCTGGTCGTCTCGCTGACCAACTCGACGTTCTTCCTCGGCCTCGACGCGTTCCTGCAGCAGCTGCCGATCATCCTGTTCTCGCTCATCGGCGGCGTGTTCGCCGATCGCTACGACCGGCGCCGCACGCTGCTGGCGTCGCAGTACATCCAGATGGCGACGTCGGGCACGCTCGCGATCCTGATGTACTTCCACGTCGTCCAGATCTGGCACATCCTCGCGCTGTCGTTCACGACGGGCGTCGCGCAATCGTTCGGCGGCCCGGCGTATCAGTCGCTCATCCCGTCGCTCGTCGACAAGAAAGATCTGCCGAACGCGGTCGCGCTCAACTCGATCCAGTTCAACGTCGCGCGCGTCCTCGGGCCGCTGTTGTTCGGCGTCTCGCTCGCCGTGTTCCGGGGGTGGGGCTACGACGAGCCGCAGGCGATGAACGCGTGCTTTCTGCTGAACTCGCTGTCGTTTCTCGTCGTGATCAACACGCTGATGATGCTGCGTGTGAAGCACATTCCGCCGGCGACGTCGGGCCGCATGCGCGAAGAGCTCACGGGCGGCCTGTCCTACGTGCGGGATCACAGCAGCCTGGTCGCGCTGATCGTGCTCGCCGCGGCGACGACGTTCCTCGGCTTCGCGCTCCTGACCTTCCTGCCGATCTTCGCGAAGCAGATCTTTCACGAGGGCGCCGACACTTTCAGCCATCTCATGGCGTTCTCCGGCGCCGGCTCGATCGTCGGCGCGCTCATCGTCGCGTGGCTCGGGAAGTTCAGGAAGATGGGGCGGACGGCGCTGCTCGTGCAGGCGGTGTACGGCGCGCTCATCATCGCGTTTGCCGTCTCACGCACGCTCTGGGTGAGCGATCTCCTGCTGTTCTGCACCGGCGCGGCGCTGATGGTCGTCTTCTCCACCGTCACGTCGCTCGTGCAACTGATTGCGCCCAACGACATGCGCGGGCGCGTGATGAGCATCTACATGCTCGCGTTCCGCGGCGGCATGCCGCTCGGCAGCCTGGTGAGCGGCTATCTGGCGACGTTTATCGGCGCGCCGATGGTCATCGAGATCAACGGCGCGCTGCTCATCCTCGTCGCCGCCTATTTCCTCGTGATCCGCAGTCACGGGATTAGAGAGGCCTGAAACTGAAAACGGAAAACGGAAAACTTAAAACTGAGAGCTGAGGGCTATGAGCTGAGGGCTTTATGGCTAATGGCAAATGGCTGATGGCGGCGGGCCTCGCGGTGCTTGGCGGCGCGGCGCTGCTCGCGCAGGCGCGGCCGCAGCCGGGCACGAAGCTGCCGCTGGCGCAAATCGACGCGCAGATGTTTCACGTCAGCGCGGGCAAGCGGCTGAAGCCGGCGGCATGGCCCAACGGCGCGCGCGTGGCGGTGGGCCTGAGTTTCGACGTCGACAACGCGACGGCGGATCTCGCGACGGGCAATCTGATCTCGGAATCGATCTCGCGCGGCGAGTACGGCGCCGTCGACGGTCTGCCGAGGATTCTGCGTCTGCTCGACAAGTACCAGGTGCCGGCCTCGTTCTTCATCCCCGCAGTCAGCCACCTGCTGCACCCGGACATGATTCCGTCGATTCTCAAGAGCGGTCGCCACGAAATCGGCGTGCACGGCTGGATTCACGAGCACCTGCCGTCGGTGAACGACGCGGCCGCCGAACAGGACATGCTGAACCGCGCGATCGACACGCTGACCAAGGCGATTGGAAAACGGCCGGCCGGCTATCGCGCGCCGTCGTGGCAGTTCAGCCAGTGGACGATGGGCCAGGTGAAGGCCGCGGGGTTCCTCTACGACAGCAGTCTGATGGCGAGCGACGACGCGTACGAGATCCTGCTGGACAAACAGCCGACCGGCGTCATCGAGCTGCCGATCGAGCGGATCGTCGACGACTTCCCGTACTTCGGCGGCGCGACCAACGGCGGCATGCCGAATCCAGACGAGGTCGAGAAAGTGTTTCAGTCGGAGTTCGACGTCGCGTACCAGGAAGGCGGTCTCTTCATCCTGACGATGCACCCGCACATCACGGGACACCGGTCACGCGTGGCCGGACTCGAGAAGCTGATCCAGCACATGCAGTCGAAGCCGGGCGTGTGGCTGGCGACGCACGAGCAGATAGCCAGATACGTAAAGAACGCGAAATGAAAGTGAAAACAGAAAAGTGAAAACCGAAAACTGAGACGGCAGAGTCTCTACTTTTCTGTTTTCACTTTTCAGTTTTCAGTTTTTGATCTTCCCTTCTCTCTCTTCCATCCTCGCGCCGCTGAGAATATCGCGCAATCCGTAGTTGCCTTCGTGGCACGCGTACTCGTAGATCTGCCCGATGGTCTTCACCATCGGGTACGCCACCGTCCACGGTCGCGTCCAGGTCGAGGGATCGTCGACGGTGAACCGATACTCGAGCGTGTCGGCATCGATGCGCGTGAAACGCTCGACGACGTGGAGGTTCGCGCCGGATCCACGGAAGCTCGTCTTGTCGGTGAAGTTGACGGTGTCGACGACAAGCGTCTCGCGTTCCCAGCGGCCGCGTGAATCGCCCATCCACTGGCGGATGTTCGGGCTGTTGTGCGGACGCCCGTCCACAATCAGCGACGTGCGCGCCGTCTTGACGACGGTTTTGCCGTAGTCCAGCCACCACGATGGATGGACGGACTGCTCGGTCCGCGGATCGTCGGGCGGGCGGCCGTCCTCGCGCTCGGCGGCTCGCCGCTCGTACTCGACGACTTCCGCGACGGTCATGAACTCTCGTCCCGAACTCCTTCTTCGGGTGACCGGCGTCAGGTTATACCTCGGGCGCCACGGGCGCAACAGGCCGTATCGCGCCGTGCAAAATGTTACCGAGGGAAGATACGTCGCGCCAAAACTCCTGTTACCGATACCAGTGTCAAGAAGGAGGGCACTGGCGTGGGACCGGAGGCGCAACGAGAGTATCTGGCGCGGATGCGGGAGCGG
>JACPZV010000189.1 GCA_016195295.1 Acidobacteriota bacterium | reverse complement strand
GTTCGGCGCCGTTCACGAACAGATCGATCCTGTCGTCTTGATCGTGCTCAGCGTCGGCGTGTATCTGACGTGGGTCAACCTTGCAGAGCGGCAGCTACGGTCGTAGCGGCCTTCGGTGGGACGCGCAAGGTCATGCACGTATAACTGTGCTGCACGAAAACTGTGCTACATTGGATTCGCCCATGAAAACCAACATCACCCTCAAACTCGACGCCGACATCATCCGCGAAGCCAGAGTCGTTGCGGCCAAAGAAGGGAAATCGGTAAGCGCGCTCCTCGCGGAACAACTCGAAAAGGTTGTACGCGACCGCAAGGGCTACGAGGAAGCGCGCGACCGGGAGATGGAGCGCTTGCGCAAAGGTCTCGATCTCGGATGGACGCCGCCGAAGTCCCGCGACGAGTTGCATGAGCGATAAGCATTTCGTCGACACCAATATCCTGCTGTACGCGCGCGATCGATCCGCCGCAGTGAAACGTGAACGTGCGCAGGCCTTGCGGGGACGACTCTGGGCCGAAGGCTCCGGCGTATTGAGCACGCAGGTGCTTCAGGAATTCTGCGTAAACGTTCGTCGCAGATCGGAGACGCCGTTATCTATCGAAGAAACTCGCCACATCGTCGCCGATTATTCGCAGTGGACTGTCGTGGTCAACACATCGACGTCAGTGCTTGAAGCGCTCGATCTCGAAACGCGCTACAAAGTGTCGTTCTGGGATGCGCTGATCATTCAGGCCGCGCAGGCGGCGGGCGCAACGATTCTCTATTCCGAGGATTTGTCGGATGGTCAGATCTACGGTTCAGTGCAGGTCGTGAATCCGTTCGCTGAAGGTCCGGCTGCCGCCTTCGCCGACGCGGCTTCGGCGCCCAAGAAAACCGGACCCACACCTGAAGGTCCGCCTGAAGGCGGACGCCACGATCGCACGTCACGTCACGGTCCGCCGTCTTCACGATCGCGCGCGCAGCTTCTGCGTCCATTCGGCGACCTTGTCCGCTTTGCCCCAGCTTTGATAGAGCTGCACGATCCAATCGCCGGCTTCCTTCAAGGCCGATCGGCTCTCGGGAGGAATCGTCTGCTGCCGCTGGACGAGCCCTTCGTAGGCCGACAGGAGGAGCGGCTCGGCCTCCGCGTACTTTCCCTGACCAGCCACGCTGGCGCCGAGCAGGCTTTGGCTGGTGTAGCGCCGCCATGAATCGGGGACGGTTCTCTCGAAAACGCGCAGGAGATCACGCAGCAGCGTCTCGGCCTCCACATACTTCCGCTGGATAAAATACGTCAGCGCCAGATTGTTCATCGTGCTCAACGTGTTGGGATGCTCCGCGCCCAGCGTGCGACGCATGCCTTCGAGTGCGCGCGTGAAGAGCGGCTCGGCTTGACTGAGGTTGCCCTGGGCGTAGTACACCTGCGCCAGATTGTTCATGGCGGTCAACGTCTCGGGATGACTCTCGCCCAAGACGCGACGCATGCCCTCGAGCGCCCGCGTGAAGAGCGGCTCGGCTTGCCCCTGTTTGCCCTGGCTCCAGTAGAGCGCGGCGAGGTTGTTCATCGTGCTCAAGGTGCCCGGGTGCTCTTCGCCCAGCACGCGGCGCTTCGCGTCCAAGGCTCTTGTGTACAGCGGCTCCGCCTGCGCAAGCTTGCCCTGGGTCCGGTAGAGCAGCGCCAGGTTGTTCATCGTATCCAGCGTGTCGGGATGTTCCTCACCGAGCGCGCGACGCATGCCCTCGAGCGCCTTCGTAAAGAGTGGCTCGGCATCGGCGTACTGGCCCTGGCTCCAATAGAGCGCCGCGAGGTCGTTCATGGTCGTGAGCGTGTCGCGATGCGCGTCGCCCAACACGCGGCGCCTCGCCTCCAGCGTTCCCGTGAACAGGGGCTTGGCTCGAGCGTAGTCGCCTTGGTTCCAATACACCTCCCCGAGGTTGTTCATGGTGCTCAGCCTGTCGAGATGCTCCGCGCCGAGCACGCGACTCTGCAGCCCGAGGGCGCGTTCAAGTTGCCGCTGCGCCTCCGGATACAGGCCTAAGGATTTGTACGTGTTGCCGATGGTCTGGCGGATCGCGGCTTCCACCAGGGGCTGCGCGTCGAACTTGCCCGTGATACGCGCCGCGGCCCGGTCCAGCGCGGTACGAACTTTCAAGTCCGGATCGGCCTTGGTTTCGGGCCGCGCTTGCGCGCTCACGCTGGCTTGCGCAAGCAGATCGCCTTGCAGGAAATCGTCAATCGCTTTCGCGGTGGCCGCCTCCCGGTCCGCGCGCCGTTGCTCGGCGCGCGCCAGGTTTCGCTCCTGCACCGCGCGGGCCTCGGCCGCCACCGCGCGATTCCGTTCGCTGGTGGCGGTCTGCTCCGCGCTCAACGCGCGGTCGCGATCCGCGGTCGCCGTGTGCTCGGCGGAGGTGGCTCGATCTCGCGCGCGAACGGCCGCCCGCTCGGCCCGCGTGGCGCGCGTGGCTTGCCACGTGCTTGCCACGATGCCGCCGACCAGCGCGACCATCACCGCGGTCAGGCCCGCGACGAACGCCTTGTGCCGTCGCGCGAGCTTGTGTAGCTGGTAGGTGGCACTCGGCGGCCGCGCGATGATCGCCTCGTCATCCAGATACCGCCAGATGTCCGCCGCGAGATCCGCCGCCGACGCGTATCGGCGCGCCTTGTCTTTTTCGAGGGCCTTGGCGACGATCGTCTCGATGTCGCCGCGGTACGTGCGACTGATCGAGCTGAGCCGCGTCGGCTCCTCGTCGCGGATCACGTGCACCGCTTCGTGCAGTTTGCGGTTGACGTTGTACGGCAGATGTCCGGCGAGGAGTTGATACGTGATCACGCCAAGGGCGTACACATCGCTGCGCGTATCGAGCTCGAGGGGATCGGCCAGCACCTGCTCGGGGCTCATGTACGCCAGGGTGCCGATCAACTGACCGACGTCGGTCTGGCGCGTCGCGTAGGCGTCGGAATCGGTGGCGCGCGCCACTCCGAAATCGAGAACTTTCGGCTGGCCGGCGTCGTTGACGAGAATGTTGCGCGGTTTGAGATCGCGGTGGATGATCCCGCGCTGGTGCGCGTGGTGCACCGCCTCGCACACGTGGGCCATGAGTTTCAGGCGTTGACGCGTGTTCAGCTGCCGCGCCGCGGCGTAGTCGAGGAGCGAGCTCCCCTGGATGAACTCCATCGCGAAGTACGGCTGGACGCCGAATGCCGTGCTCGCGGTGCCCGCCTCGTAAATTTGGGCGATGCCGGGATGCTGCAATCGTCCCAGCGCCTGTGATTCGCGGTCGAACCGGTGCAGCAATTCCGGGCCTGCCAGGCCCGGCTTGATCACTTTGAGCGCGACCCGGCGGCGGGGATGCTCCTGCTCGGCCTCGTAGACTGCGCCCATGCCGCCTTCGCCCAGCAATCGGAGAATCCGATAGCGGCCGATGGTCGCCGGCACCCACCGGGCGTCGCCGGCCTGGGCCGGCGCATCGACGGCCAACGTGGACGGGAGATCGCCCGCCGTCGGCGGCGATGAGGGGTCGGAATCACTGGCCATGGCGCGATGTCGAGGAAGCCGTGGTGCGCGTGCCGTTCACCGCATCAGGTCTTTGCGAATGCGCGCGAGCTGCGGCTCGCAGCGGGTGAAGGCGTCGACCGCCGCCGGATCGAATTGCGTGCCGGCCTCCGCGCGGATGCGGCGCCCCGCCTCTTCGGCCGGCAGCGCCAGGCGATACGGACGATCCGAGGTGATCGCATCATACGTATCCGCCACGGCCAGCAGCCGGGCGTGCACGGGAATTCCCTCGCCGGCCAGTCCATCCGGGTACCCTCCGCCATCCCACCGCTCATGGTGGCTGCGGACGGCCGGCAGCGCGTCGTGGAGAAACGAGACGCCCGACAGCATCTCGTAGCCGATGGTCACATGATCCTGGACCAGCACTCGCTCGGTACGATCGAGAGGACCCGGCTTCTGCAGCAGGCCGTCGGGAATGCCGACCTTGCCGATGTCGTGCAGCCGCCCGCCGCGCCTCAACACCTCGCGCGCCGCCGGGTCGAGACCAATGGCCGACGCGAGCGCCACGGCATAGGCGGTGACGCGTTCCGAGTGGCCGCTGGTGTACCGATCTCTCGCCTCAATCGCCTTCGCGAACGCTTCGAGCATCGATCGAAAATCGGCCTCGCGATCCGCGTAGAGTTTCGCGGTCTCGAGCGCGGCGGCCGCGTGCGCCGCGAACGCGCGCGCGTAGTCGATGGCATCGAAGGCGAATCCGGGGGCGCTGAGCCGATCGGCGTACAGCGCGCCGATTGGGCCGGTGCGGCCGAGGAGCGGAACGCAGATGACCCCGCGGGCGCCGGCCCGCACGATGCTGTGGGCATCCTGGAACCGCTGGTCGGCGGTCACGTCCACGAGCACGATCGCTTCCCTGGCGGCGATCGCTTCGCGCACCACCGTCGCACTGGCAAACTCGGACACCGAATCATATTCCCGGGCCGGTCGGACCGCGCGCGCGCTGATCGCGCCGGTG
>JACPZV010000188.1 GCA_016195295.1 Acidobacteriota bacterium | reverse complement strand
GTTCAACAACCCGTTGTCGACGATCGGCCGGATGAGCGCCGCAAGTCCGGCGGAGCCGGCGGCGTACACGATCATGCCGACCATCGCCCAGGCCAGCCGTCCACGGTACGGTCGTGCGTAACCGAACAACCGACGCAAGGTGACGCGTTGTCTCGGCACCTACGTGTCCCCGTATCCGTGCGGATGCGTCCGACGCCACTCCCACGCCGTGCGCACGATCGTCTCGAGATCGGCGAAGCGTGGATGCCACTGCATCTCGGCCTGCGCTTTGTGGGACGCCGCGTACAGCGCCGCCGGATCGCCCGACCGTCGCGACCCGAGCGTCCACGGCACCCGTCGTCCGGTGACGTTTTCCACGGCGCCGATCACGTCGCGGACCGAATGCGGACGGCCCGTGCCGAGGTTGTACGCCGCCGATCGGCCGGCGTCGACCATCGCCTCCAGCGCGCGCACGTGCGCGTCGGCCAGATCGCTCACGTGCACGTAGTCCCGCAGGCAGGTGCCGTCGGGCGTCGGATAGTCGTCGCCAAACACCTGCAGGCCGGGACCGCCGTCGACGGCGTCGAGCGCGCGCGGAATCAGGTGAATCTCCGGCGAATGATCCTCGCCGATCTCGCCGTCCGGATCGGCGCCCGCGGCGTTGAAGTACCGCAGCGCCACGCTGTGCAGCCCGTGCGCGCGCTCGAAGTGCGGCAGCGCGCGCTCGATGGCAAGCTTCGTCTCGCCGTAGCTGTTAATCGGTCGTTGCGGGTGCGTTTCGGCAATCGGCGTCTCGATCGGCTCGCCGTAGGTGGCGCACGTCGACGAGAGGACGAAGGAGCTCACCGACTCGGCGACCATCGCCTCGAGGACGCCGAGCGCGCCGACCACGTTGTTGCGGTAGTAGCGGATCGGATCGCGCACCGACTCGCCAACGTCGAGAAACGCGGCGAAGTGCATGACCGCGATGATCTCATGGCGGCGCAGCGCGTCTCGGACCGCGCGGACATCCGCGGTGTCACCCTCGATGAAGTCGCCGTACCGTACCGCCGCGCGATGGCCGGAGACGAGGTTGTCGTAGACGACCACGCGGTAGCCGGCGCGCGCGAGCGCCTTCGCCGCGTGGCTGCCGATGTATCCGGCCCCGCCGGTGACGAGGACGGCGCGCGACTTAGCGCCCAATGGAGAAATACGTGAAGCCGAGCGCGCGCATGTGCTCGGGCGAGTAGATGTTGCGGCCGTCGAACACCACCGGCGCCTTGAGCAGCGTCCGCATCTTGTCGAAGTCCGGCTCGCGGAACTCGTTCCACTCGGTCACGATGGCGAGCGCGTCGGCGCCGGCGAGCGCGTCGTAGCTCTTCTCGCAGAGCGCGATCCGGCCGTCGAACAGGCGTCGCGCCATCGGCCCCGCCGCCGGATCGTAGGCGCGGACGCGCGCGCCGCGCGCCAGCAGCCGTTCGATGATGGGAATGGCCGGCGCCTCACGCATGTCGTCGGTCCGCGGCTTGAACGCCAAGCCCCAGAGGGCGATCGTGCGGCCGGACAGACTCTCGAAGTGCCGCTCCATCTTGTCGACCAGCCGCTCTTTCTGCGTGTCGTTGACGCGCTCGACGGCGCGCAGGATCTTGAAGTCGTAGCCCTTGTCCTGCGCGGACTTGAGCAGGGCCTTGACGTCCTTGGGAAAACAGCTCCCGCCGTAGCCGACGCCCGGAAACAGGAACGACGTCCCGATGCGCCGGTCCGCGCCAATCGCCTTGCGCACCTGATCGACGTCGGCGCCGACCAGCTCGCACACGTTCGCGATCTCGTTCATGAAAGAAATCCGCGACGCGAGGATGGCATTCGCCGCGTACTTGCAGAGCTCGGCGCTGGCGGTGTCCATCATCAGGATCGGCGCGCCGGTCCGCGTGAAGGGGCCGTAAAGCTCTTTCATCAGCGCGATGGCGCGATCGTCGCCGGGTTCGACGCCGATGACGACGCGATCCGGCTTCATGAAATCTTCGATGGCGGCGCCTTGCTTGAGGAATTCCGGATTGCTGACCACGCTGAACGGCTGCGTGGTCTGACTGCCGATCGCGTCGCGCACGTTCTTCGCGGTCCCGACGGGCACCGTGCTCTTGTCGACGACGACCGTGTACTGCCGCATCGCACGGCCGACCTCACGCGCGACGGCGAGCACGTACTGCAAATCCGCCGATCCATCCTCGTCTTGCGGCGTACCGACCGCGATGAACACGATCTCGGAGGCTCGAACGGCCGAACTCAAGTCGGTCGTGAAGCTCAACCGCTCTTCGTGATCGTTGCGACGGACGAGCTCCTCGAGGCCTGGTTCGTAAATGGGCATGTGCCCGGCCCTGAGCGTCGCGATTTTCGATTCATCCTGGTCGACACAGATGACCGAGTTCCCGTTCTCCGCTAGACACGCGCCGAGCACGAGCCCGACGTACCCGCTTCCGACGACGGCGATTTTCATTTCACAATAAGATACTGAGTCGGAAAGACTTAAACAAGTGCGCGTCCTCATTGATTACCGGCCCGCGCTGCGCGAGCGCAGCGGCGTCGGCGAGTACACCCACGAGCTGGCGAAGGCGCTCCTCACCTCGTTCCCGGCGCGCGATTCGTCGCGGAGGCTCGACCTGACGATCTTTTCGAGCTCGTGGAAGGATCGCCTCGTCGTGCCTCCCGATCTGCGCGGCGCGACGACGATCGATCGCCGCGTGCCCGTGCAGCTCTTGAACGTGCTGTGGCACCGGCTCGAATGGCCGCCGGCGGAAACGCTGACCGGCCGCGCCTTCGACGTCACGCACTCGCTGCATCCGCTCCTGCTGCCTTCGCGCCACGCCGCGCAGGTGATCATGATTCACGATCTGAATTTCCTGACGCATCCAGAGCAGACGCGCGCCGAGATCCGTCGCGACTACGCATCGCTTGCACGAGCGCACGCGCATCGCGCCGATCGCATCATCGTGCCGTCCTCGTTCACGGCGGGCGAAGTCGAGCGACGCCTCGAGGTGCCGCGCGATCGCATCGCGGTGTGTTCGCCCGGCGCGCCCGACTGGACGCCGCGCGCCGCCGCGCCGAGCGACGGTTACATCCTCTTCTTCGGCACGCTGGAGCCGCGGAAGAACGTCGGCGGCCTGCTGGATGCGTACGAGCAATTGCTGATCGGGCACAACCGAGCCGCCGTGCCGGAACTCGTGTTGGCGGGCAGACCGACCGACGAGTCGCGCGCGTGGCTGGATCGCGTGGAGCGACCGCCGCTCAAAGGCGCGGCGCGTCACATCGGCTACGTCGACCCCGCGGACCGGCGCGCGCTCTACGCGGACGCACGACTGCTGGTGCAGCCGTCATTCGAAGAGGGCTTCGGCATTCCGGTCCTCGAAGCGATGGCGCTCGGCGTGCCGGTCGTCGCCGCGAATCGTGGCGCGCTGCCAGAAGTTCTCGGCGACGCCGGGCCGCTGGTCGATCCCGAACGACCGGCCGACATGGCCCGCGCGATCGCGCGCATCCTCTCTGACCACGCGTACGCCGCCGAGTGCGCGGC
>JACPZV010000187.1 GCA_016195295.1 Acidobacteriota bacterium | reverse complement strand
TGGCCCGTCTCGGCAATTTTGAGCGCGGCTTCGACCGTCTCGAGATCGCGCATCTCCCCGATGAGCACGATGTCGGGGTCCTCGCGGAGCGCGGCGCGGAGCGCGTTGGCGAAGCTCCCCGTATCGCTGTGGACCTCGCGCTGGTTGACGAGACAGTTCTTGTGCGGATGGATGTACTCGATGGGATCTTCGATCGTCAAAATGTGATCGTGGCGCTCGGAGTTGATCTTGTCGAGCATCGCCGCCAGCGTCGTCGATTTGCCGCTGCCGGTCGGTCCCGTGATGAGCACCAGCCCGCGCGGGCGCTCGGCCAGCGTCGCGAGCACGGCCGGCAACCCGAGGTCGCCGAACGTCCGGATCTTTTCGGGAATCAGCCGGTACACGGCCCCGACCGCGCCGCGCTGATTGAACACGTTGCAGCGGAAGCGCGAACCGATGGCCTTGATCCCGAACGAGAAGTCGAGCTCCATGGTCTCTTCGAAGCGTTTCTTCTGCGAGTCGGTCAGGACGCTGTAGACGAGCTGTTTGGTCTCCGCCGGCGAGAGATCGGGCAGCTGCAGCCGCTGCAGATGTCCGTGAACGCGGACCTGGGGCGGCGAGTTCGTGGCGATGTGGAGGTCCGAGCCGTCCATTTCCACCATCGTTTTCAGCAGCTCTGGCAGTGTCGCCATGATGTGGTCCTCAGTCCTTTGCCCGTTGGCCCTACTTAACGGTTTCTCTCACGACCTCTTCGACCGTCGTCACGCCGTCCTTCACCTTGCGCAGCCCACTGGCGCGCAGCGTGAGCATCCCTTCGTCGACCGCTTTGCGGCGCAGTTCGAGGCCCGAGGCGCCCACGAGAATCAGCTCGCGCAGCTCCTCGGTCACTTCCATCACCTCGTACAAACCGACGCGGCCCTTGTACCCCGTCGTGTTGCAGGTGTCGCACCCGGCACCCTTGAACGGCGTCACGCTGTTCGCGTCCTCCTCGTTGAAGCCGGCCTGCATGAGCGCCTGTGGCGCCATGGGGCTGGGCTCCTTGCAGTTGCTGCACACGCGGCGCACGAGACGCTGCGCGCAAATCAGGTGCACGGAGCTCGCCACGAGGAACGGCTCGACGCCCATGTTCATGAGCCGGTTCACCGTGCTCGGCGCGTCGTTGGTGTGCAGCGTCGAGAGCACGAGATGGCCCGTGAGCGCCGCCTTGACGGCGATTTCCGCCGTCTCGAAGTCGCGGATTTCGCCGACGAGGATGATGTTGGGATCCTGGCGGAGGAACGAGCGAAGCGCGGCGGCGAAGTTGAGGCCGATGCTTTCCTTCACCTGCACCTGATTCACGCCGGCGAGGTTGAATTCGACCGGGTCCTCGGCGGTCATGATGTTGGTTTCCGGCGTGTTGATCTTGGCAATCGATGAGTAGAGCGTGTTGGTCTTGCCGCTGCCGGTCGGACCGGTCACGAGCACCATGCCCCAGGGTCGCGCGATGGCCGCCTCGAATTTGACGAGCGACTCGGACTCGAACCCGAGCTTCGTCATGTCGAGCATCAGCTTGTCTTTGTCCAACAAGCGGAGCACGATCTTCTCGCCAAAGAGCGTGGGCAGCACGGAAACGCGGAAATCGATCTCTTTGGGCTCGCCGCTCTCGTTGTACCGGATCTTGATGCGGCCGTCCTGCGGAAGGCGCTTCTCGGCGATGTCGAGCTTCGACATGATCTTGATGCGCGACGTGATCGCATCGCGGTACTTCATCGGCGGCGCCATGATGTTGTAGAGAATCCCGTCGATGCGGTAGCGCACGCGCAGTTCCTTCTCGTACGGCTCGATGTGGATGTCGCTCGCGCCCTTTTGAATCGCCGACATCAGCACGACGTTCACGAGCCGCACGACCGGCGCGTCTTCTCCCTGCCGGGCAAGCGCTTCGGCGCTGATCTCCTGGAGCTCTTCAAGGACCTCGACGTCGTCGGCGTCGCCGCCAAGCGTCGCCTGGAGTTCCTCGAGGCCCTTGCTGGCCATTTCCAGCGTGCTGCCGGTCACGCCGGGCTTCCCGCCTTTTGCGCCAGCGGCGCCGGCCTTGCCACTCGGGTAGTACTTCTCGACCGCGTCGGTGATCGCGACCTCCGACGCCACAACAGGTTCGACCGTGTACCCGGTCATGAACTTGATGTCGTCCATCGCGAAGACGTTGGTCGGGTCCGTCATCGCGATCGTGAGCGTGCTGCCGGAGCGGCTGAGCGGGATGATTTGGTACTTCCGCGCGGTCTCGGTCGGAACGAGCTTGACGATCGTGGGATCGATCTTGAACTGCGTGAGGTTGATGCTGGGAACGCCGTACTGCTTGCTAAGCAGCGCCGTAATCTGTTCGTCCTTGACGAACCCCATTTTCACGAGGTTGTAGCCGAGCTTCCCCCCGTTGGCCTTTTGTTGATTCAAGGCCTGCTGCAACTGCTCCGTGGTGATCAGTTTCTCCTTTAAAAGGAGCTCGCCTATGCGGACAGCCATGAAATCCGAACACTACATGTGATTGACAAAATATGTCAATCGTTGACCTAAAACGTCACTCGCAGCGCGAGCCCCCACCCGCGCCGCGCTTGATCTGGTCCACTGGTCAGCGCGGCATCGATGTAGGTGCCGCGTTGAATCGCTGCCGAAAGACCCGCACTCACCGACACGTGACGACTTTCCAGAGTGTTCGTCGAAACGCCGCCTCGTGCGCTCACGTGACGGCCTCGCGTGGAAGCCTCGACCGCGGCTGCAATACGGCGTTCGTCGCCGAGTACTGTCGCCTGCGTCGTCAAGTCCGCATCCGCGCTGATCGTCAGCCCACCCAACCGACCGTGCTCGCCCGAAAGCCACGCGACACCGCTGCGGGCGTGACGGCGGAGGATTACTGCACTCGATCCACTGCCGAACTCCGGCTCCGTGAGATTCCGAATCGTCAGACCCAAGCGCATTTCACCGAACGTCGCCATAGCACCGAGGTCGATGCCGCCGTGCGTCTCGCCGGCTGCTCCAAGATCGGCCGCCTGATCAAGTGACGCGTCCACCGCCGGCCGCATACCCGCGCCAAGGCGGCCGTGGACGAGCTTCAACGTCGAACCCACGACGAGGTGCTCGCCAAGGGACTGACCGACCGTCGCACCGAATTGATGAAGCACGAGCGAGCGGAGATAGACGTCCGCGGTTCCTTGATCTTGTCGGACGCCACCCTGTGGCGCTGTAGAGGTGATTGGCTGTATTTCACTGAGGCGCAGGCGGTAATAGCTCAGACCGAGGGCGGCAGACGCGATTGAAAAGCCGCCGATGCCCACGCGCCTGGCGGGTGTCAGCACCCCGCCTGAGTCGCGTTCCATCGACGGCTCGTGCCAGCCGGCCAGGTCGACGATGGCATTGAGGAAGGAGCCCCCAGCCGTGCCAGAGGAATTCCAGGCTCCGAGGCCTGCCGGGTTCCACCACGTGGCGGACGCATCGTCGGCGACCGCCGTGAAGGCACCGGCCATCCCCTGGGCGCGGACGCCGACGCTGTCGTCACTTTGCGCGAGCGTCTCTTCCGGAGCGATCGTCATCAGCAGCGCCGCAACGGCAATGCGAAACGCGGCAGAAAGGCATCGCCGCGTGAAGACGCAGACCTCCACGTGCATCGTTGCCGTCGTAGCTTGCTGCATTGCGATTCGGTGGGCCCGGAGGCCGAGCGGCGCTACCCGACGAGCACGGCCGCGGCGACGACCGTCGTCCAGAGACCTTTCTTGTCTCCGACGGCGGTCTGCGTGACGTTTTGCGTTCGGACGATCTCGTTCGACAGCCGGTAGACTTCTTTCTTCTCGTCCCAGCTCTTGTCGGGATCGAACTCGAGGCCAAGCGTCGTGGCGAGCATTTCGGCCGCCAGCTCCTCGGCGTAGTCGCCCGCGACGTCCTCGCTCTCGCCGAAGCTGTGATGTTCGGACAGGTAGCCGTAGAGTTCGCGATCGCGGGGAATTGCGACGCCGACCGTCGCGGCGATCAAGCGGTGCGGTTCGCGCGTGGCGGCTTCGGACATGACGACGAACGTGACCTGGCCCGGCTCGAGCAATTTCATCCCCTGGGCCCTCGAAAGGATGCGGCATTTCGGCGGGAAGATGCTCGACACGCGGACGAGGTTGCACGCGGCAATGCCGGCGGACCGCAGCGCCAGCTCGAACGACGTCAGCTTCTCGCGGTGCTTCCCGACGCCCTTGGTGAAGAACATCTCCTTGGGAACGAATCCGACCACGCTCACGCTCCTTGTCGAAGGGGAACCGACATGGTAAACACCAACTCTCTCACTGTCAAGGAGTTGCCAACGCGGAAGCGCGCGGTGTCGAGCAGGATTGACCCTCCAGAGACGGCGTGATAACTTAGCCCACATAACCATTAGGCCCCCTAATATGTGATCTCCGCCATGACCCGGAGCCAGGCGCGCGAAACCGCGCGAGACATTCTTGAAATCATCCCGCTGGTGATGCGGACCATCGCGGCGGAGCTGCGGTCCGCCGGCGAGCTGCCGGCACCGGCGCATTTCGGCCTCCTGTCCATCTTGACCGCGCGGCCCCGCATGCTCACGGACCTGGCGTCGCTTCAAGGCGTGAGTTTGCCGACGATGTCGAACTCGATCAGCGCGATGGTGGAACGCGGATGGGTGCGGCGCGCCGCGCCGGAAGGCGACCGCCGCGTCGTGATGATTGAAGTCACCGCGAACGGACGGGCGGCGCTCGAGCGCGTCGGCCGTTGCGCCGAAGCGCACCTCG
>JACPZV010000208.1 GCA_016195295.1 Acidobacteriota bacterium | reverse complement strand
CGGCCTCGGTCTCGCGATCGCCGATCGCATCGTGCGCGCACACGGCGGCCGCATCGAGGTGTCGAGCGCGCCCGGACAGGGATCGACGTTCGTCGTCTACCTCCCGCTCGCCGCCACGGTGCCGGCCTCCTCGCCGGAGGTCGGTTCGATGAACGTTCTTTAACCGGACTTTCATTCCCCTCTCATCCTCGCGGCGCATAGTTCACCACATGAGCCGTGTACTTTTCTTGGCGACGCTCGCCATCGCTGCCGCCGGCGTCCGCTGGGAAATCACTCCGCCGCCGCCGGCCGCGATTCGCGCGCCGCGGAATCCGCCCGCCGCAACCGCTATTGAGCGTGGTCACCAGGTGTACCGGCGCTACGGCTGCGTGATGTGCCACGGCGCCGACGGCAAGGGCGGCATCGCGAATCCGAACGCCGAGACCGACGGCAGGGTGCCGGGCGTGACGTTCGTCGCCGAAGGCTATACGCGCGGCGAGCTGCGCCGGAAGATTCTCGACGGCTATCCCACGGTGGGGAAAAAAGATCCGAACGGCCCGCGTCCGCCGTTCCGCATGCCCGGCTGGGCGGGCCAGATGACCGACGCGGAAGTAGCCGATCTCGTTGAGTACCTCTGGAGTCTGTATCCGAAATCGGAGACACAAAAATGGCGCTGAAGCAAGGAGTGCAGCGATGAAGCGACCGACAACCAAACGACTAATGGGCCGCCAATCGATGATGCGGCTGAAGAGAATGCTGCTGCCAGCCGTGCTCCTCGGTGCGGGCCTAATCCTCGAGACTCAGAATGTCGACGCGATGCCAATGTTTGCACGGAAGTTCGGTGTTGGTTGCGAAACCTGTCACACGACGATTCCGGCGCTCAATGAAACCGGGTACAAGTTCCGAGCGAAAGGCTTCCGCATGCCGGCGACGATCGGCAAGGAAGAAGAGAAGAAGTTCGATCTCGGCGACGCATTGTCCGGCCGCCTCCAGTTCCGCTACGACACACAGGTGACCAACCAGCCCAACGGGGCCCCCATTCCCAACTGCCCTGGCGGCGTGTGCGGCGCCCGGACGACTACGAACGCGTTCAGCTTCCAGGAGGCAACGCTTTACCCGTTGACCGGCTCCTGGGGGAAGTACTTCGCAGCGGAGTCAGAGCTGTCGGTGTCGCCGGAAGATTTTTTCGAGATTGAAAACGCCTACATCCGATTCGTCAAGGGCGACGACACGAGGTTCTTCACAGCCCGTGCCGGCATCTTCCACTCGTGGGAGGGATTCGGTGCCTCAGACCGTCCGTACTCCAACGCGCGCACGTTGTTCCAAACCTCTCCGATCTCGGCCTCGGGCCGCGCCATTCCGTATCTGTTCCAGCCGTGGGGCCTGGACACACCTGGCGTCGAAGTTGGAGCGGATATCAACGATCTCTCGCTGCGCGCCGCCGTCTTGAGCGGCACGTTCATGCGGTGGGACGAGGAGGCCAACGCGTTTCTGGCGTTCCCGGCGCAGACTGGACCGTGGAAGGGCGCCAACCAGGCCGTGGGCGCGCTCGGCAAGCCCGCCGATTCCATCGGGCACAACTCGCCTGACTTTTCCACCAATGTGACCTATCTGCTTCATCAGGACGGCGGCGGCGTGTCCCTCATCTATTACCACGGCCACGTGGCCACGCCGACGCAGTGCACGAGTGGAACCCCGATCGGCCAGAAAAGTGCGACGACCGGCGAGGTCTGCGGTGTGAGCGCGAACGGTGAGGTCGGCACCACCGACTTCGATTTCTCCAGCGCCACGGCGTTCGAAAACGCGTTCGACCGCGTGGCGGTCTACGCGTCGTACCCGCTGGGCAAGTTCCTGCCCATGGGTGGATTCGAGTACGGACGCGACGAGACCCCCGTCAACGCCGCGACGTTCCCGGCGAGTTCTGCGCTGCAGACGTTCAACAGCAAAGGTGCCTTCGCCGACGGCGTGTTCTTCCTTCACCGCTATCTCACGGCCGGAATTCGGTACGACCAGTTCCATCCGAACACGGGGAAGCTGAACACGCAGTGGGCGATCACGCCGTACGTGAATATTCCGTTTTACAACGGTCTCCAGATCATTGCGGAGTACCAGCACCGGGATTTTCAACTTGATGCGAGTCACAACAGGCAGAACGACACGTTCCAGGTACGGGTCATCTTCATCCAGTAGTTGGTGAGAACGCTGCGGTGTCTTTGAGGAGGTTTGACATGAAACGGACGATTGCGGCAGCGATGCTCGTGGCCGTCGCACTCGGCGGTCTGGTGCGCGTCGCGCGCGCGCAGGAGAAGGACGAGCCGCTCGATCCGCGGATCCTGAAGTACGACAAAGGGCCCGCGAAGATCGACGTCTCGAAGTATCCCGCCGACATGCAGAACCGTTACAAGGTTTTCGCAAAGAAGTGCAGCAACTGTCACACGCTCGCGAGACCTATCAACTGCGAATACGCGCTCGACGACGAATGGGAGCGCTACATCAAGCGAATGATGCGTAAGGCGGGCCCCTCGCTCATCAGCCCGGACGAGGGGAAGCAGGTTTTCGACTTCGTCGTGTACGACTCGAAGATCCGCAAGAAGGATCTCTTCGAGAAGAAGTCGAAGGAAGCGGCCACGGCGCCGCGTCAGCCGTAGGAGACGAGGAGCGAGGAGCGAGGAGCCTGACATGCGCCGCCTCGTCCCGCCGGTGCTCGTCGCGTTGGCTGTCGCGGGTTTGTGGATCCTGGCGCTCCCGGCAGCGCCAGTCGATCAGCCGATCGCGTTCAACCACGCGCGACACGCGGCGGTGGCCTGCGCCGTGTGCCACCGCGGCGCCGAGACCGCGGCGCGCGCCGGGATTCCCCAATCGAACGTCTGCACGCGCTGTCATGCGACCGCGCCGGACCGATCGGTTTCCGCCCGAGCGTGGTCGGACGTCGCCGCGGGTCGCCCGATTGCCTGGCGACAGGTGACGCAGGTCCCCGAGCACGTCATGTTCTCCCACCGCCGGCACACGAGCCTGGCGCAGCTTGCGTGCGCGTCGTGTCACGGCGACGCGGCGGCGCGCGTGACGCCGTTTGGCGCGCCGGCGACGCGGATCGCGATGACGACCTGTTTGTCGTGCCACACGCGTGAGGGCGCCAGCGAAGACTGCGCGGCGTGTCATCGATGAGCGACAACCTCACGCGGCGTGATTTCCTGCTCTACGGTGGCGCCACGATCGCCGGCGTCACGCTGGGCGAGCTCGGTCGCCGCACGCTGGCGGCCGCCGACGCGCGCGCGGCCGCCTGGCCATCGCGCGGTGTTGAAACCTGGGCGACGACCGTCTGCCGCGAGTGCGCGGGCGGTTGCGGCGTGCGCGTGCGGTTGATGGACGGCGTGCCGGTCAAGCTCGAAGGCAATCCGCTGTGCCCGGTCGCGCGCGGGAAGCTGTGCGCGAAGGGGCAGGCGGCGATCGAGTCGTACTACGATCCCGACCGCCTGGTCGGACCGGCGCGGCGAACCGCGCGAAGCGGTCAGCCGGCATGGACCCGCCTGACATCGACGGAAGCGATCGCGCTCGCCGCCGAGCGGCTTCGCCAGGCGATCGCGACGCCGGCCGGCATCGTCGTACTCGCGGCCGACGAACGCGGGCCGCTGGCCGACGCGTGGACGCGCTTCTGGCGTGCCGCCAACGCGCGGCTCGCGTGGACGCCGATGCCGACCGCGGCGCGTCTCGGCCCGCGGCTTGAGGTGCTGACGGGCGCCCAGGGCGATCCGGTCTTCGATCTGGAGCGCGCCACGTACGTCTTGTCCTTCGGCGCGCCGATCGTCGAAGACTGGCTCTCGGGTGTATGGACCCAGCGCAGCTTCGGCCGCTTTCGCCGCGGATCCGGCCACGCGCGCGGGCGCCTCGTGCAGATCGACAGCCGGCGATCCGCGACGGCGCGGAAAGCCGACGAGTGGCTCGCCGCGACTGTTGAGCAGCAGGTCATCCTCGCCTACGGCGTGGCATCGGTGCTGCTGCGCGAGAACCGGGTCGATCGCGCCAAGCTCGAACCGTTGGCGGGCAACTTCGATGCGTTCGAGCGCCAGGTCACGACGTACTACACGCCCGACAACGTGGCCAGCGCGACCGGCGTTCCCGTCGTCACGATCCTGCGCCTGGCGCGCGAGCTCGCGTCGGCGTCGCGCCCGCTCGTGGCCGTCAATGCCGACGCGCCGGCGGCGCTGGCCGATGCCGTCTTCACGCTCGACGCGCTCGTGGGCGCGTTCGACCGGCCCGGCGGCGTGTTCGCGAAAACCGGCGATCCCGTGCTCGACCGCGCGGACGCGGTCGAGGCGCTGCGCGACGTCGCAGCCGGACGCCTGCGGCCGAAGGTTCTGGTCTTCGGCGACAGCTCGCCGCTGCGCGCGCTCGATGCTCCCGCCGATGCCTCGGCGATCGCCGCGAACTGCGACTTCGTCATCAGTCTCTCGCCGTACCTGGATGAATCGGCCGCGATCGCCGATTTCCTCCTGCCGGTTGACGTCGCGATCGAAAGCTGGCAGGCCATGCTGCCGGCGACGGCCGTGGCGGCCGACCTCGTGGCCGTGACGCGGCCGGCCGTGCCGCGCCGGCTGGAAACGCAGGATCGAGCGGCGCTGCTGCAATCGCTTGGGACCGCGATCGGCGGATCGGTGGAAGCCGCGTGCGACTGGCGATCGTCGGAAGACGTCGTTGGCGCCGAGTTGAAGCGGCTCGCGCGGGCCGCGCGCGGAACGCCTTACGCCACCACGTACGAAACAAACTGGGTGCGGCAGCTCGAGTCCGGTGGCTGGTGGGCCTCGCCGGCCGATTCGGAACAGGAGTTCGTCGACCGCGTGCTCACCGTCGGCGGCTGGATCGATCCGTGGTTCGATCCGAATCAACTGACCGAGGCGCTGCACGCGCACGGCGGCCTCGCGTTTCCGATCCCGGAATCGCCACCGGCCGTTCGTGACGTGGCCGCGTCGCCGGCGACCAGCGAGGAGGTCGCGCTGGCCGCGGACGTCGTGCCAGCACCGGTCGAGCCGCCGCGCTTCCCGCTGAAGCTGTTCGCCTTCACGCCAGCCACCGTCAATCCCGCGGGCAACCTGAATCAGCCCGCGCTGTTCGAGCTGCTCGGCCAACCCGAGGGAAAGCCCTGGCGACTGTGGGTTGAACTCAATCCGGAGACCGCCGCTCAACAAGACATCGCCAACGGCGCCGCCGTACGGATCACGTCGGCGCACGCCTCGATCGACGCCGTGGCCGTGCACGTGACGGGCCTGCCGCCAGAGACGGCGGCGCTGTCGTTCGTGCCCGGTGGCCCGACGGATGGTCGGTGGGCGCGGCTGGTGGGACCCGACGTGCGGCAACTCTGGGGAGAGGATCCGGCGTCGCGTCCGTGCGCGGTGCGGATCGCGCGGAGCTGACGGAGCAGAGCATGGCGCGATGGGGCCTCGTCATCGATCTCGACCGGTGCACCGGCTGCCAGGCGTGCGTCGTCGCCTGCAAACACGAGAACAACGTGCCGTTCTCGACGCCGGAGACGGCGCGCGGCGGCCGTCTGATGACGTGGCTGCAGCTGGTCGCGGCGGATCTTCCCGGACGGCCGACCGCATCGGCGCTGCCGCTGATGTGCCAGCAGTGCGATCGGCCGCCGTGCACCGACGTCTGCCCGACGAGCGCGACCTATCTCAATCCGGAGGGCATCGTCGCGCAGATCTACCCGCGCTGCATCGGTTGCCGCTACTGCACGAATGCGTGCCCGTATGCGGTGAAGGTGTTCAACTGGACGGCGCCGGACTGGCCCGACGCGATGGCGCCGATGCGCAACCCCGACGTGTCGCTGCGTCCCAAGGGCGTCGTCGAGACGTGCACCTTCTGTCATCACCGCCTCATCGCGGCGCGCGAGCGCGCGCGGGCGGCGGGACGCGAAATCGCGCCAGACGATTACGTTCCGGCGTGCGTGGCGACGTGTCCGGCCGAGGCGATGGTTTTCGGTGATCTCAGCGACCCGCACAGCGAGGTCGCCGCGCTCGCCGGGAGCCCGCGCGCGTTCCGGTGGATGGAGGAACTAGGCACGCAGCCCAAAGTGATCTATCTGCGCGAAGGGGAATGAAATGAGTGATGCGCACGAAGCGGTGATTCAGCCGATTCTCACGATCGGTCCCGTATTTCGCCGCTGGGCCGTCGCGTTGGGGGCGGTCGTCGCGTGGGCGGCGATCGCTTGGTCGTGGCAGTTGTGGCACGGTTTGGGCGCCACCAACCTGGGACGCCCGATCTACTGGGGCCTGTACATCACGAATTTCGTGTTCTTCATCGGCGTGTCGCACGCCGGCACGCTGATCTCGGCGATTCTCCGCATCGTGCAGGCGGAATGGCGCCGGCCCATTACGCGGATGGCTGAAGTGATTACGGTGCTGGTGCTGTTCTTCGGCGTCGGCAACGTAGTGCTGGACCTCGGCAGGCCGGATCGCGCGCTCAACGTCATCCTGCATCCGCATTTCCGTTCGCCGCTGTTGTGGGACGTTTCGAGCATCACGGTGTACCTCACTGCGAGTTCGATCTACCTCTACCTGCCGCTCATTCCCGACATCGCGCGGCTGCGCGACCGTACGTCCGGATGGCGCGGCCGTTTGTATCGCCGGCTCGCGATCGGCTGGTCCGGCACACCGCGGCAGTGGCAGCGGCTCGAGCGTGCGATCGGCGTGATGGCGGTGCTCGTCATCCCGATCGCCGTGTCGGTCCATACGGTTGTCTCGTGGGTGTTCGCGATGACGATCCAGCCGATGTGGCACTCGACGATCTTCGGCCCGTACTTCGTCGTCGGCGCGATCTTCTCGGGCATCGCGGCCATCATCACCGCGATGGCGATCGTGCGACGTGTCTACCACCTTGAGCGCTACCTGAGACCGGAGCATTTCAGCAACCTCGGCCTGCTGCTGCTGGTCATGACGTGCCTCTGGTTCTATTTCACCTTCGCCGAGTACCTGACGACGTGGTACGGCCACGAGCCGCGCGAGCTGGCGGTGTTCAACGCGAAGCTGTCGGGTCCCTTCGCGCCCCTCTTCTGGATGATGTTCGTCTCCTGCTTCGTCGTGCCGTTCGTCATCCTCGCGAATCCCCGCACCCGGACGATCGCCGGCACGGTCGTCGCGTCGATCTCGGTGAACGTCGGCATGTGGCTCGAGCGCTTCACGATCGTCGTGCCGTCGCTGTCGAATCCGCGCGCGCCGGTGCTGACGTTCATGTACCGCCCGAGCTGGGTCGAATGGTCGCTCATGGCGGGCTGCTTCGCGGCGTTCGCGCTGCTGTACATGGGATTCACGAAGGTGTTCCCGATCATCTCGATGTGGGAGCTCGAGGCGGCGGCGCCGGTTCCAGTGCGGCCGGTGGTCGCGGCGCCGCTGCCGATGGGGGTACGCCCATGACGAGCGTTCGCACCCGCCGCGCCTGGCGCGCCGGCTTCGTCCTCGTCTCCGCTGTCGTCCTGGTGGCCGCGGCCAACGACGGCAGCGTGCCATTGTCGCTCGAGCTCCCCGACAATCCCACGGCCGGTGCGCACGTGTTCGTCGAGAAGAACTGCGTCCGCTGTCACGCGCTCGGCGGCGACGAGACGCGCGTCGGTCCCGATCTCGGGCGCATGCACTTCCGCGGCACGGTGCTCGATCTGGCGGGGGCGTTCTGGAATCACGCGCCGGTCATGCGCGAGAAGATGCAGGACCTGAAGATCGTTCCGCCGCGGCTCGACGCCCGCGAGATGGCGGACCTCATGGCGTTTCTCACCGCCTATCGCTACTACCTCACCGAAGTCGGCGAGCCCGGCACGCCGAGCGCGGGCCGCGTCGTCTTCGAGACGCGAGGATGCGCGCGGTGTCATCCGACCAACGGCGACAGCACGTGGGAGAAACCCGGACCGCGGCTCGATCGCTATCGCGGGAATTTCTCCGGCATCCTGCTGGCGCAGGTGATGTGGAACCACAGTCCCGAAATGGCGACGGTGATGCACGGCAGCGGCGTGCCGTGGCCGCGCTTGAACGGACGTCAGATGGGCGACCTGCTCGCCTATCTGCAGGCGGGGAATGCCGGGACGGGTCGCGATCGCGTGTACTTCGAACCGGGCAGCCCGCGGCGCGGACGCGAGCAGTTCGCGAACAAGGGGTGCATCCGGTGTCACGCCATCGCGGGCGTCGGCGGCAAGGCCGCGCCGGACCTCGGAAGGCGACCGCGCGATCTGGTCGGCTCGGTGTCGTCGATCGCGGCGCTGATGTGGAACCACAGCCAGGCGATGACGATGGAGTTCGCGCGGCGCGGGGTGCCGCGCGTGACGTTCTCCGGCCGCGAGATGGCCGACATCATCGCCTATCTCTACTTCGTCAACTACGCGAACGTGCGCGCGGTGCCCGCGCACGGCGGCCGGCTGTTCGTCGACAAGTGCTCGCCGTGTCATTCGCTCGGCGGCGGGCGCCGCGTCGGCCCCGATCTGCAGGAGGCGCCGCAGCGCGGCGATCCGCTCGCGATCATCGCCGCGATGTGGAACCACGCCGCGGGAATGGATCAGGAGCTTCGCAGACATGGCCTCGCGTGGCCGCGGCTCGAGCCCGGCGACGCCGCGGATCTCACGGCGTTTCTGCTCAACCGTCGCTCCGCCGCGTCGACCGCCCACGCGGCCGCCACCGGGTCAGTTCAACCGGGAGGTGTCCGGTGAAGCCGTCGCGGCTTCGCGTGATGGCGGCCGCGACGCTGGTGACGCTGTTGACTCCCGCCATCTGAGCCCTTCCAACTCGGCCGCAGTGGACTGCCGGAAATCCGGCATCGCCGATCTCATCCACAGCTTTTCATCGAGATTCGGCTGGCAGTCCTCTTGCCTCGTAAAGAGACACACGCGATGGCTGTTGCGCATCTGGAGGGGCGGCGCGTTCGGATTCAGGGCACCGTGCAGGGCGTCGGATTCCGCCCCTGGGTGTATCGAATGGCCCATCTGGCTGGCGTCACGGGCCGCGTACGCAACGATTCGGCGGGCGTGACGATCGAGGCGTTCGGTTCCGGGCGCGCGCTCTCGCGCTTTATCGCGGCACTTGATTTTCCCCCACCTGCCGCGCGAATTTCCGCTGTCGACCTGGCGAATCTCGAGCCGACGCGCCGCCCGCGTTCGAGATTGTCCACAGCGACGTGGCCGCAGAACGGCACGTGTCGATTCCGCCGGACCTCGCGACCTGTCCGGACTGCGTGGCGGAGATCTTCGACTCGGCCAATCGCCGGTACCGATACGCGTTCACGACCTGCACGAACTGCGGGCCGCGCTTCACGATTTCCACGGACATCCCGTACGACCGCGCCGTCACGACGATGGCGCCGTTCGACATGTGTCCGTCGTGCCGCCGCGAGTACGCGGGGTGACGTATGTCCCATCTAGCCGCCGACGAACGCATCATGCTCAAGCACGGCGCGGGCGGCCGCGCGATGCGGCGCCTGATCGAGGACGCGTTCCTCCGCGCGTTCCGAACCGATCCGGAAGTGCCGGGCGGTCTCATCGGCGTGTCGGCCATGGACGACGGAGGCGCGGTGCGGATTGGCGATCGGTGGCTCGTGCTGACGACCGACTCGCACGTCATTCAGCCACCGTTCTTCCCGGGCGGCGACATCGGCCGTCTCGCCGTCTGCGGCACGGTCAACGATCTCGCGATGATGGGTGCCACGGAGGTGCTGGGCCTCACGTGCAGCGTGATTCTCGAAGACGGATTCCCGCGCGCCGATCTCGACCGGATCCTCGAGTCGATGCGTCGCGCGTGCGACGAAGCGTCCGCGGTCGTGCTGGCCGGCGACACGAAGGTGATGGGCAGGCGGGAGATCGACGGCATCGTCATCAACACCGCCGGCATCGGCCTGACGACGCGAATCGTCCGCGACTCGGGTCTGCGTCCCGGCGATCGCCTGATCGTGACGGGGACGCTGGGCGACCACGGCATGTCGGTGATGGCGAAGCGCCACGGCCTGGATCTCGATGCGGACTTGCGCTCCGACGTGGCGCCGCTCAACGGCCTGATTCACGCCGCCCTCGCCGCGGCGCCGGACGCGATCGCGGCGATGAAGGATCCCACGCGCGGCGGAGTGGCGACGACGCTTCACGAGATGGCGTCGAAGAGCGGCGTCGGCATCGTCGTCGACGAAGCGATGCTGCCGGTCCGTGACGCCGTGCGCGGCGTGTCGGAGCTGGTCGGCATCGATCCGTTGCTCGTCGCCAACGAAGGCAAGGCGGTGCTTGGCGTGCGTCCGGAGGCGGTGCCGATCGTGCTCGACGCGATCCGCGCGCATCCGCTGGGCGCCGAGGCGCGAACGATTGGCGTCTGCACCGAAGATCATGCAGGCATGGTGATTCTGGACACCGGATTCGGCCGTCGGCTCCTGGCGGAGCCGGAAGGCGAGCTCTTGCCGCGGATATGTTGAACGCACATCGGCCGCTTCGCGTCGCTGTTCTGTGCTCGCATCGTGCCCCGGGACTGTTGTACCTGCTGAACCAGTCGCCCGATCGCGGGGTGTCGTACGAGATCGTCTGCGTCGTCACGAGCGACCGCACGTTCGCGGAGGAGAACCGCGTCGAGCGCCGGGGCATTCCGACGCTCGTGCACCCGATTCAGGATTTCTACGACGCGCGCGGCGCGTCGATGTATCGCGATCCGAAGACGCGCGCCGCCTACGACGCTCACACGGTGACGCTGCTCGAGCCGTTCTTCACCGATCTTGTCCTGCTGGATGGTTACCTGTACTTGATCACGGATCCGCTCCTGCGCGCGTTCCCGTCGCGAATCATCAATCTTCATTTCAGCGATCTCACGCTGCGGCGGCCGGATGGCGGCCCGCGATTCCCCGGCGTGCGAGCCGTGCGTGACGCGCTGGCGGCCGGCTGCGCCGAAACGCGGGCGACGGTGCATCTGGTCGATGAGGAGCGCGAGGGGGGACCGCCGATCGTGCGGTCGTGGCCGTTCGTCGTGTCGCCGCTCGTCGGGGAGCTTCGCGATCAGAGTGCGCCGGACGCGTTCGAGGCGTACGCGTTCGCGCACCAGCAGTGGATGCTGCGCACGGTGTCCGGTCCGCTTGTCGCCGCGGCGCTGCGCCTGATCGCGACCGGCGCGATCGAATTGCGCGAGCTCGTGCTCGTGGCCGGCCCGAGCTCACCGTGGCTGCTCGATCGGCACGGGTTCCTGTTGGCGCCCGAGCTCGAACCGGCCGAGGCCTCGATGGAGAAGACGTGATGGAACACATCCGGACGGAGCGCGTCGCCGGCGTCGGAACGATCACGATCGATCGCCCGCAGCGATTCAACTCATTCGACGTTCGCACGGCGCAGGACTTCCGCCGGGCTGGCCTGCAGCTGGCCCGCGACCCCGCAGTCCGCGTCGTCGTGCTGCGGGGACTGCCCGGAATGTTCTGCTGCGGCGCCGACTGGAGGTGCCCTGATGTGCGACTCATGCGGCTGTGGCGATAGCCACGTGTTTCCATTCGACGTTCACGAGCGCATTCTGGCGGGCAACGATCGTGCGGCGCGGCACAACCGCGAGCACTTTCGCGATCACCACGTCGTCGCGGTCAATCTCATGGGGTCGCCCGGATCCGGAAAGACCGCCGTGCTTGAAGCGACGGCCCGCGCGCTGCGCCAACCCGGCAGCGAGGCCGTGAAGGTCGGCGTCCTGGCCGGCGATCTGGCGACGGACAACGACGCCGCCCGCATTCGCGCCGCCGGAATTGTCGCCGAGTCGATCACCACCGGCAGCGCGTGTCACCTGGACGCCGCGATGGTGCACCGCGGTCTGCAGCATGTGCCGTGGCGCACGCTCGACTATCTCTTCATCGAAAACGTCGGGAACCTCGTGTGTCCGGCCGTCTACGACCTCGGCCAGGACGTCAACGTCGTCGCGCTCTCGGTGACGGAGGGCGAAGACAAGCCCTTGAAGTATCCGACGATGTTTCGCAAGGCCGATCTGGTGCTGCTGACGAAGGTCGATCTGCTGCCGCAGCTGCCGGAGGTCAGCGTGAACACCATCGAGCACAATCTGTCGATCGTGATGCCGGCGCCGGCCGTGCTGCTCGTGTCGGCGAAGACCGGTCTGGGAATCGACGAATGGATTCGCTGGCTGAGCGGCCACGGTCGGCTGCGGTCGGCGGCGTGCGCGACCGGCGCGGGGGCCATGGCATGATGCTCACGCTCGCGCTCGTTGCGGCCGCCATCAGCATTGGATCCGTGCACACGCTGGCGCCCGATCACAACGGCGTCTTTTACGCGCGGCTCCCGAACTGGGACCGCGTCGAGGGAGGAGCGGCGCTCGCGGGAACCGAGCCACACGAGGTCGAGCGACTCTTCTCGAGAGCGCTGGACGTAGGAGTGCAGAAGCGAGTAAAATAAGAACAGAAATTGAGCTGAGATGAGTATGGCAAGGGTCCAACCGGTGCTCACCCCGACTGAACTGGCCCTGGTCGACCAGATGGCCGATCTCACGCGATCAAAACGAACCGACGTGATCAAGAGTGCGCTGGCCGTCTACCACTGGTTCGTACGTCAGGCGTTGACCGGCGGCAAGGTTGTCGCTCGCAAGCCGACAGGCGAGGAAATCGTCCTGGAGACAGCCGAACTGGCCGCTCTGGAAGGGAAGGGCAATCGGCTCAGCCCAGAAGAGCTAGGGCTGCTCGCAAAACAACTCGCGTCGGTATCCGACCCGATCGACGCCGCACGAATCAAGGAACGCCTCACGCGCGGGTTCTACGGCATCTAGAACCGCGCCGTGCCGAAGGTCCGCCGGCAGAACGTCCCGCCCGCCCTCTTCCAGCACCTTCTCGATCGCATTCAGAGCCGCAAGATTCCTGCGACTCAACTCGAGTTGCTGGCAAAGTGGCTCGACACCGAGCCTGACGTGCCTGAAGGTCAGTGGTACAAGCGGTTTTCGGGGATGACGGTGTGCGGTGAAGGCGAGCTCATCAAGACCTTTCTTCTCACTGGCCAAGCGGCGAAGGGTGAGCGTGTTTCGTAACCGACGCGAGCGCGAGCTCGCGTTTCAGCCCGAAGTGCCACTTCCAGATCTCGTAGATCGCGGGATAGACGACGAGCTCCAGGATGAACGACGTGAAGATGCCGCCGATCATCGGCGCGGCGATGCGCTTCATCACGTCAGCGCCGGTTCCAACCGACCACATAATCGGAATCAGGCCCATGAACATCGTTGCCACGGTCATGAACTTCGGGCGGATTCGCTTGACGGCTCCGTGCCGCACCGCTGCCCGCAGATCGCGCAGCGAGTGGAGTCGGCCGTCGCGCCGGGCCTCCTCACAGGCGAGATCGAGATAGAGCAGCATGAACACGCCTGTTTCGGCGTCGACGCCAAGCAGCGCGATCAGTCCGACCCACACGCCGATGCTCATGTTGTAGCCGAGCAAGTACAGGAGCCAGATCGCGCCGACGGCCGAGAACGGCACCGCGAGGACGATGATGAACGTCTTGGCCAGCGAACCGGTGTTCAGATACAGAAGTATCAGCACGAGAAACAGAGTAACCGGCAGCACGATCTTCAGACGTTCGCGTACGCGCTGCATGGCTTCGTACTGTCCGCTCCACACCAGCGAGTAACCGGCCGGCAGCGTGACGCGCTCCGCCACGACGCGCTTGGCTTCGGTCACATAACTGCCGATATCGCGGCCCGCGACGTCGACGTACACGTACCCGTTGAGCATGCCGTTCTCGTCTCGGAGCATCGCCGGACCGCTGACCAGCTTCACGTCGGCCAGGAGGCCGACCGGCACCTGCATGCGGCCATCCATCGCCGGCACGACGACGCGGCGCAGCCGCTCGACGTCGCTTCGATAATCCCTGAAGTACCGGACGTTCACCGGATACCGCTCGCGCCCCTCGATGGTCGTCGTCACGTTGTCACCGCCGACCGCCGACATCACCACCATCTGGGCATCGTCGACCGACAGGCCGTAGCGCGCGAGCTCGTCGCGCTTCCAGTTGAAGTCGACGAAGTAGCCGCCGGACGTGCGTTCCGCGAACGCGCTGCGCGTGCCGAACACGCCCGGCAACACGGATTCAATCGCCGTCCCGATGCGCTCGATCTCATGGATGTTCGATCCGTAGATTTTGATGCCGACCGGTGTGCGCACACCGGTCGTGAGCATGTCGGTGCGCGCCTTGATTGGCATCGTCCACGCGTTCGCGACGCCGGGCAGCTTCAGCGCTTCGTTCAACTCCTGCACGAGCTGCTCCGTGGACAGCCGGTCGCTGGTGATCCGTCGCAGCGCAGGTTTCATCCACTCCGGCGCCCACTCGGAATACCAGGTCTCCACGGGCCGCCATTGGTCGTG
>JACPZV010000152.1 GCA_016195295.1 Acidobacteriota bacterium | reverse complement strand
GATTTCGTCGGCGCCCGATCTCGTGATCCTCGACGTGACGCTGCCGCGCAAGAACGGCTTCGAGGTGTGCCGCGAGCTGCGCGCGCGCGCCAACCCGACGCCCGTCGTCATGCTGACCGCGCGGTCGCAGGAGACCGAGAAAGTCCTCGGCCTCGAGCTCGGCGCAGACGACTACGTCACCAAGCCGTTCAGCATCACGGAGCTCCTCGCTCGCGTCCGCGCCGTGCTGCGGCGCTCGGGCGGACGCAGCTCCAGCCTCGAGAAGTGCCGCATCGGCGACATCGACATCGACTTCCGCACGCACCAGGCGCACCGCGGCGGCGCGCGCATCGACTTCACCGCGCGCGAATTCGATCTGCTCCGCTACCTGGTCGCCCACACGGGCCAGGTCGTCACGCGCGAGCAGATCCTGAATCAGGTCTGGGGATACGAGGAGTCGCCCACCACGCGCACGATCGACAACTTCGTGGCGAAGCTCAGGCAGAAGATCGAGACGTCGCCCCACGAACCGGAACACATCCTCACGGTCCACGGCGCTGGGTATAAGTTCGTCGGCTAGCGAGAAAGGCAACCACGAAAGCACGAAATTTCGTGTCTTCGTGGCAATCGTCAGTACTTCAGTTGATCAGACTGATATCGCGCGGCAATGACGGTGCAGTTGTCGCGACTGCCGCGCGCGAGGGCTGCGGCCAGCACTTGACGCGCGATCGTCTCCGGTTCCCCATCACTCGCCCCGACCCGGGCCAGCTGATCCTCGTCGAGCACGCCGTGGATGCCGTCGGTCGTCAGGAGCAGGAGATCCCCGTCGTGCAGCACTTCTTCCCTGACGTGCACGTCGGTGCGCGGCCGCGCGCCGATCACGTTGGTCAGCGCGTTGCGCATCGGATGATGCTGCAGCAGCGCCGGATCGGCGTCCGGATCCTGCGCGAGCACGTTGGCGACCCAGGAATCGTCGCGCGTCACTTGGCGCAGCCGGCCGCCGGCCAGAACATAGAGGCGACTGTCGCCGACGTGGCCGACCACCAGGCGTCCGTCCGTCTCGCGGGCCGCGACGAGCGTCGTCCCCATCCCCGCAAACCGATCCGCGGAGCCCGCCATCTCGAGAATCTGCACGTTGGCGAGCTGAATCGCGGTGCGCACGAGGTTGGCGTCGGCCGACAGCGTCGGATCGAAACCGAACGGCCAGCGGTCCGGATGTAGGGCGGGCGCGCTGCAAAAATCGACCACGGCATCGACGGCGAGCCGAGCGGCGACTTCTCCCGCGTTGTGCCCGCCCATCCCGTCGGCGAGGACCAAGAGCCCAAGCTCTGCCTGAATCGCGAAGCAGTCTTCGTTGGTGGGCCGTATCCGGCCCTTGTCTGTGATCCCGTACGCGTGCAGCAACGGCACACCCCTGATTGGCCAGCGACTCCGGCCTCGCGGATTATCGGTCGCGCTATCTTCGGTACGTAGGGTCCGAAACCAGATGCTTGACGTTCGGACCGTCGTGACGAACACTCAGGCCGGCGCGCTCCTGTCGAGCGCGCGGAGGACCAGAGTCATGCTCGGAGTGCTCATCGCTGCAGCGGCTTTCACACTCTCCAGTCCGGCCTTCACCGACGGCGCCGCGATCCCCTCGAAGTTCACGTGCGATGCCGGGATGACCAATCCGTCGCCCGCGCTCGCGTGGAAGGACGCGCCGGCGGGAACGAAATCGTTCGCGCTGATCCTGCACGACCCGGATGCGCCGATGGCCGGCGGCTTCACGCACTGGGTGCTGTTCGACATTCCCGCGGCGACCGTGGGATTGCCCGAAGCGTTCCAGCCCGGATCGGTGGGTGTGTCCGGCAACAGCGGCTTCCGCCGGCCCGGTTATGGCGGTCCGTGCCCGCCGAGCGGCGTCCATCATTACCATTTCATGCTGTCAGCGCTCGACGTCGCGTCGATCGGCGCGCCGGCCGGCGCGACGAAGGCCGATGTCGAGAAGGCGATGGCGGGACACGTGCTCGGCACGGCCGAACTCGTGGGGACCTACCAGAGGCAGTCGAGGTAGTCGGTAGTCGTTGGTCGTTGGTCGTTAGTCGCTGGTCGTTCGTCGTTCGTCGTTTGAGTCACTCCAAGGACACCGTGTGCCCGGCGTCGCGCAGCGCCGCGATGGCGCGCGGCGTGTCGTTCTCCCTCACGAGCAGGTAGTCCGTATCGTACGTCGACACGACGAAGACGCTGACGGCGGCGGCGGCCAATCGGCCGGTGAGTTCCGCGACGATGCCGGTCTGCCCGAAGTCCAAGGGGCCGCGAACCGCTAACGCCCGCCATCCACGCTCGGCCTTCACGCCGGAGGGCACGCTGTCCGTCTGACAGACGACGGACAACTCCTCCGGCGTTCGCGTCAGACAACAGAACGCCCCTTGCGTCGCCCACAGCGGAACCGGATCCTCCGCGGCGAGACGACAAATGGCGAGCGAACCGGGCATCAGGAAAAGACTGAGCACGTCGCGCACGGTCAGATGCGACGGAGCGTGCGCGCAGCGTGTCGGCCAAGTTCCATCACGAACAGCAGGACCGACTGCGGCAGATTCGCCCCGGCACGGGCCAGCGCCACGCGGCACGATTCGAGGCACGCGACGAGCGATGGCACTCTGGCTGAGCATTCGGCGAGTTGGGATCGCAACTCGACGTCTCGTCGCAGTGTCGGACGCTCGAGGATTGCAGAAACTGCATCAGCCGCTTCAAGCGCCCGTTGATAAACTTGCAATTCGTCCAGCGATCTCGCATGCATGCCTCAATTGCGTGCACGTCTCGTGCCCGAAACGCTCACCAGGACCGACGAAGGGCGCGGACCAACGACCAACGACTATTTGACCTCGACAACGATCAATTCAATGGTCCTGTTCGTGTCGTTGACGTCTTTGTGCATTTCACCCGGCGCCATCGGTTCCTGCCAGTACGCCGTGCCGGTCTCGTAATGCGTCACCGTGACACGGCCGTCGGGAGCGATCGTCTTCAGATCACCGCCGACGATCCCGATGATCGTGCGGGAGCGATCGTGGCGGTGCATCGTCGACTCGGTGTGCGGCGGGATGACGCTTTTCCACGAGACGACGCGACCGTTTTCGAATTGCGGCACGCGCTGCATCTCAGCGCGTGGCGCCTGCAATGCGAGCGCGAGCACGAGAACCCACCGCGACATCATCGACTCCTCCTGTCAGCCGGGTCCAAAAGGACCCGGCCTACTCGGCCCTCAGCCCTCAGCCTCCAGCCCTACCTG
>JACPZV010000151.1 GCA_016195295.1 Acidobacteriota bacterium | reverse complement strand
CGCAGCTCTCAAGAAGACGCCGCTCCACGCTCGCCACCGCGCTTCGGGCGCCAGAATGGTCCCGTTCGGCGGCTGGGACATGCCCGTCGAGTACTCCGGTATCGTCTCTGAGCACATGGCCGTCCGCGAACGCGCCGGCCTCTTCGACGTCTCCCACATGGGCGAGATCGAAATCGCAGGATCGGACGCCCTCGCCGCCGTCCAGCGCATCGCGTCCAACGACGCCGGCCGGCTGCAGGTGGGGCAGGCGCAGTACTCCGGACTGCTGACGCCGCAAGGCACCTTCGTCGACGATTTGCTTGTCTACCGCCTTGCGCCGTCGCACTTCCTCCTCGTCGTCAACGCCGGCAACATCCCGAAGGACTACGCCTGGATCGCCGCGCATATAAATAATGTTGGGGACGCCGTCGCCGTGGACGCCAGCTCGCGCTACGCGCTGCTCGCCATTCAAGGCCCGATAGCCGTCGAGGTTCTGCAGCCGCTCACCGGCGTCGATCTCGCCGGCATGAAGTACTACTGGTTCGCGCACGGCGAAGTGGCCAGCGTCCGCGCCACCGTGTCCAGGACCGGCTACACCGGCGAGGACGGCTTCGAAGTGTTCGTCCCGCCGCAATCCGCGGACCGCGTGTGGCTGGCCATTCTCGAATCCGGAAAATCGGCCGGCGTGATCCCCTGTGGCCTCGGCGCCCGCGATACGCTACGCCTTGAGGCGTCGATGCGCCTCCACGGCAACGACATCGACGACACGACGACGGCGCTCGAAGCCGACCTGGGGTGGATCGTCGGCTGGAAGAAAGATGATTTCATCGGGGCCGCCGCGCTGCGTCAACAAAAAACGTCCGGCGTGAAGCGCAGCATCGTCGGCTTCGAGATGCTGGACCGCGGCATCGCGCGCCACGGCTACGACGCGTACGTCGGCGACACGAAATGTGGCGTTGTCACCAGCGGCACGCAGACGCCGTTTTTGAAGAAGGCCATCGGCATGGCGTACCTGACGGTGGAACACGCGGGGCTGGACAAGGAATTCGACGTCGACATTCGCGGCCGCCGCACGCGCGCCCGCATCGTGCCGATGCCGTTCTATAGGCGGCAAAAGTAGCGAAGTAGGCCGGGTGCAGTAGGCCGGGTCCTTTCGGACCCGGCAGGAACAGCAAGCCGTTCAGGCGATTCGTAGCGCGGGCCTTTCAGGCCCGCGAGGTGTAGGCCGGGTCCTTTTGGACCGGCATAGGAGCAGCGATGGCGTCGTACCCACCCAACTTCAAATACACGAAGGACCACGAGTGGATCGATTTTTCCGGCGAGAAAGGACGAGTCGGCATCACCGATTACGCTCAGGCGCAGCTCGGCGACGTCGTCTACGTCGAGCTCCCCGAGGTGGGCGCGAAGCTGAAACAGGGACAGTCCTTCGGCACGATCGAATCCGTGAAGGCCGTGTCCGAGCTGTATTCGCCGGTCACGGGCGAAGTGGTCGAGGTGAACACGTCGCTCAAAGATAAACCCGAGGTCGTCAACAAGGACCCGCACGGCAGTTGGATGATCGTCGTGCGGATGACGAACGCCGGCGAAACCGACGGGCTCCTCGACGCCGCGCAGTACGAGAAGATAATCACGTAGATGATGTTCTTTTCAGAATCTTTTTCGTCCCGCCACATCGGCCCCGACGCCGGCGAAACCGCGGCGATGCTGAAAGCGGTCGGCGCAAAATCGCTCGAGGCCTTGATCGACGAAGCGATTCCCACGCGCATCCGCCTGCAGAAGCCGCTGAACTTGCCTGACGGAGTGACCGAGTATCAGTTCCTCCGCGACTTGCGGCAGACGGCATCGCGCAATCAGATCTTCCGGTCGTTCATCGGGCAGGGTTACTCGGACTGCATCACGCCGAGCGTGATCGTGCGCAACGTGCTCGAGAACCCCGGCTGGTACACCCCGTACACGCCCTATCAGGCGGAAATCGCGCAAGGCCGTCTCGAAGCGCTCCTGAACTTCCAGACGATGGTGCGGGACTTGACGGGGATGGAGGTCGCCAACGCGTCGCTCCTGGACGAAGCGACCGCCGCCGCCGAAGCGATGACGATGTTGCATCGCGTCCAAGCCAAGCGGATCGACGCCGGCGTCTGCCCGGCGCAGTTCTTTGTCTCAGATCGTTGCTTCGCGCAGACCCTCGACGTCCTGAAGGCGCGGGCTGAACCGCTCGGAATCGAGCTGCTGATCGGCAATTTCAAGACGGCCCAGTTCGGTGATCGGGTCTTCGGCGCGCTGGTCCAGACGCCGGACGAAGCGGGTTGCGTGCACGACCTGACGGACTTCATTGCGAGGGCCAAGCGCGCCGGCGTGGCCGTCGCGGTCGGGACCGACTTGCTCAGTCTCACGCTGCTGACGCCGCCCGGAGAAATGGGCGCGGACGTCGTCTACGGCAACTCGCAACGGTTCGGCGTGCCGCTCGGCTACGGCGGTCCGCACGCCGCGTTCTTCGCCACGCTGGAAAAACACGTGCGGCAGGCGCCCGGGCGCATCATCGGCGTCTCGATCGACGCCCACGGCAACACGGCGTACCGGATGTCGCTGCAGACGCGCGAACAGCACATCCGCCGGGAGAAGGCGACGTCGAATATCTGTACCGCGCAGGCGCTGCTCGCGAACATCGCCGGGCTGTACGCCGTGTACCACGGCCCGCTCGGCTTGAAGGCGATCGCCACGCGCGTCCATGGGTACGCGAAGCTGCTCGAGCGCGAGCTCGGCACGCTCGGCTATCGCCAGTTGAACGCGCACTACTTTGACACGCCGCTCTTTGCGGTTCCCGGCGGGGTGAGTGCGGTGGGGCAGATCGTGAAGGCCGCCGTCGCCTCCGGGATCAATCTTGGCTACCGGCAGAACGACACGATCAGCGTGTCGCTCGACGAAACCGTAGACGAGAGCGACATCCGGGCCATCGTGGCCGCGTTCGCCGCAGGAGCGTCCGCTGCAGGAGTAGGGCGGGTCCTTTCGCCGGATGTAGGGCGGGTCCTTTCGCCGGATGTAGGGCGGGTCCTTTCGACAGATGTAGGGCGGGTCCTTTCGGACCCGCCAGACGGTCAGCCGGGTCCAAAAGGACCCGGCCTACAGGGCGAGGCCGGCTTACAACTCGCTCGCTCGACCGACGGGTTGGCGCCAACCTATCCGATGGGGCTCGCGCGCACGACGCCGTTCCTCACGCATCCGGTGTTCAACACGCATCACTCCGAAACACAGATGATGCGGTACATCCGCAGTCTCGAGCGCAAGGACATCGGACTCGACACGTCGATGATTCCGCTCGGCTCGTGCACGATGAAGCTGAACGCGGCGTCCGAGATGCTGCCGATCACGTGGCCCGAGTTCGGAAAGATTCATCCGTTCGCGGCCGTGGATCAAACGAGCGGCTACCAGCAGATCTTCAGCGAGCTGGGGAACATGCTCCGCGAGATTACGGGCTTCGCGGCGGTCTCGCTGCAGCCCAACTCGGGCGCGCAGGGCGAGTTCGCCGGTTTGATGGTGATTCGCGCCTACTTTCACGCTCGCGGCGAAACCAGCCGCGACGTCGTGCTGATTCCCGCGTCGGCCCACGGCACCAATCCCGCCAGCGCGGTGATGGCCGGCATGCGCGTCGTCGTGGTGGCGAGCACGAGCGAAGGGAACATCGACGTCGAGGATGTGAAGAAGAAGGCGGAAGAGCACGCGGATCGCCTCGCGACGCTGATGGTGACCTATCCGTCAACGCACGGCGTCTTTGAAGAGAGCATTCAGGACATCTGCGCGATCGTCCACCATTACGGCGGACAGGTGTACATGGACGGCGCGAACATGAACGCGCAGGTGGGGCTCACCAGTCCGGCCGTGATCGGCGCGGACGTCTGCCACCTCAACCTGCACAAGACGTTCAGCATCCCGCACGGCGGCGGCGGTCCAGGGGTGGGACCGATTGGCGTCGCTGCGCACCTCGCGCCGTACCTGCCTGGCCATCCGACGATCAAGACGGGCGGCGACCGCGCGATTCACGCGCTCTCCGCGGCGCCGTGGGGCAGCGCAAGCATCCTGCTGATTTCGTATGCGTACATGAAGATGCTGGGCCGCGACGGCATGACCGACGCCACGCGCTACGCGATTCTCAACGCGAACTACCTCAAGTCGCGCCTCGAACCGTACTTCCCCGTGCTGTACACGCGGCCCAATGGCCGCGTCGCGCACGAGATGATTTTCGATCTGCGGCCGCTGAAGCAGGCGAGCGGAATTGATGAGCTCGATGTCGCCAAGCGGCTCATGGATTACGGCTTCCACGCGCCGACGGTCTCATTCCCGGTCGCCGGCACGATCATGGTCGAGCCGACCGAGAGCGAGGCGAAGGACGAGCTGGATCGGTTCTGCGAGGCGATGATCGCGATTCGCGCCGAGATTCAGGCGGTCATCGACGGCAAGGCCGACCGCACGGACAACGTCCTGAAAAACGCGCCGCACACCGCGGGCGCGATCGCGGCGGATGACTGGTCGCATCCTTACCCGCGCGAGCAGGCCGTATTCCCGTTGCCGTTCGTCCGCGCGAACAAGCACTGGCCGAGCGTCGGACGGATCGACAATCCCTACGGCGACCGCAACCTCATGTGCGCGTGTCCGCCGATAGAAGAGTACGAGAAAGTGTGAAGTGTGGAGTCTGAAGGCTGAAGACTGAAGACGTCTTGAGACTTCAGCCTTCACACTTCAGACTTCGACAGTCTGTATCCAATTCCCAACAGCACCAGCCACGGAACGCCGGCGGTCAGCGTTGCGCGCAGGTCGGGCACCCACCACGTCGACACAAGGATTCCCGCAACGAGCGAAGCACCCAAACACGATCCCCACGGGATCGCGAGACGCCGGAACGCGATGTGCGTCAGGAAAATCATCAGCCAGACGAACAGCGCGCCAAACAGCGCCACGCCGAAGAACCACACGTAGGCCGAGCCGGGCCAGAGCGCGCGCACGAGCACGGCGGCGCCGAGACCCACGCCCGAGACCAGCAGCGCATTCACAGG
>JACPZV010000150.1 GCA_016195295.1 Acidobacteriota bacterium | reverse complement strand
ACTTAAAAGTGAAAAGTGAAAACTGAAGACGTCTTCCTTTTCAGTTTTCTCTTTTCAGTTTTCACTTTGTATACACAGTCGGCGTCACGGACAACCCCGGCCTCAGCATGTGCTCCGGATCCTGTCCCTCGTCGAGCACGATCTTCACCGGCACGCGCTGCACGACCTTGACGTAGTTGCCCGTCGCGTTTTCCGGCGGCAGCAGACTGAAGCGCGCGCCCGTGGCGCCGGCGATGCTGTCCACCTTGCCGCGGAACTCGCGCCCGCCGAACGCATCGACGTCCACCGTGACGCGTTGTCCCGGCTTCATGTTCTTCAGCTGCGTCTCCTTGAAATTCGCCGTCACCCACACCGGATCGATCTGAACGAGCGCGAGCAGCGGCTGACCGGCCTGCACGACTTGCCCGACATTGATCCCCTTCCTCGAGACGATGCCGCGAATCGGCGCCTTGACGGTCGTGTACTGCAGATTCAGCTCGGCTTGCGCCAGTGTCGCGCGCGCCTGCTGGACGTGCGCCTCGGCCGCGGCGGCGCGCGCCTTGGTCGCCGCCACCTGCGACGGTCCGGTTTCGGCCGTGGCCAGTTCCGCGTTCGCCTGCTGCTCGGCCGCGCGTGCCTGCGCCAGCCGGCTCTCCGCCACGCGAATGCCGGCTTCGGCCTCGACGACCTGCGACCGCGCCGAATCGCTCGCGGCCTTCTGCGCCTCGGCCGAAGCGGACGCATTGTCGAACTGCTGCTGCGACACTTCGTCTTTGGCCAGCAGTCCGCGCCATCGCTCAACGTCACGCGCGCTTTTCGCCGCGTTGGTCTCGGCTTCCCGGAGCCGCGCCTGCGCCGTCGTCAGCCGGGCCCGAGCGGCCTCCACTTCTTTTTCGGCGGCGGCCACGCCGCTCTGGGCCTGCGTGATGCCGCCGCGGGCCGTCGTCACGTTGCTCGCCGTCGTCGTCGAGGCGATCGGCACCCCGCTCTGCGCGGCCAGCGCCGACGCTTCGGCGTCGGCGAGTTCGGCCCGCGCCTTGTCGACGGCGACCTGGTAGTCGCGCGGGTCGAGTTCGACCAGCACGGCGTCTGCGTCGACGAGCTGATTGTCATCCACGGCCACCTTCGTCACCGTCCCGCCGACCCGCGCCGCCAGCTGCGTCACATGCGCGTCCACCTGCGCGTCGTCTGTGGACTCGCGGCCCGCGGTGAGCCAGAGCCAGACGGCCACGCCGGCGACGGCGAGGACGACCGCCGCGATGGCCAGCTGGAACCGCGGTTGACGATGAAAGGACACGGACGCTTCGGCCATTAGCGAACCCCTCCGAGCAGCTGACGCACGAACTCCTCCGCGCCGCCGAGCGCGCGAATGAGATTGCCGGTGGCCAGGTTCGACGTGAACACGGCCGAGATGTACTGATCGCTGGCCAGCGCGACGGTCTCCTGCGCCTGCACGACTTCAATATTGCCGGCGACGCCGGCGACGAAGCGGTCCCGGGCCTGCGTGAGCTGGCTGGCGGCAAGGTCGCGCGCGCGCGTGGCCACCTGCAGTTGCTCCTGGCTCGCCTGCAGATCGAGAAACACGGTGCGGACTTCGTAGTAGATGCCCGCCTTCAGGTCGTCCGCCTCGGCGCGGCGCACGCGGAGCTCCGCGTCCGCCTCCAGTATTTTGCCTTTGGTCCTGCCGCCCTGGAAGATGGGGACGTTGAGCGCGCCGGTCACGTTGAAGCTGCCGTGCGAATCGCGCGGCGACAGGCCGATGTCGCCGTAGTCCGCCGTCACCTTGACCGACGGCAACGCTTCGCCCGCGGCGGCCCGCCGATTCGCCTCGGCGGCCTGAATGCGCGCGAGCGCGGCCTGGTAGTCGCTCCTCGATCTGTACGCCTGCTCGACGGCGCGCTCGAGCGAGATGTCGGGAAACGGCACCGCCCTGATTGGGTCCGTGAGCGTGAACGCCTGGCCGAGCGGAAGGCCGATGATGCGCGCGAGCGTCAGCTTGCGCTTGTCGAACTCGACCTGCGCGGCGGTGAGTCGCTGCCGTGCCGTGCCGAGCTGGACGTCGGCGCGGAGGACGTCGATGCCCGCGACGAGGCCGCCTTGCTTGAGGTCGGCGGCTTGCTGCGCCAGGGCCTGCGCGGTGTCGAGCTGGGCGCGCGCCGACTCGACCATCGCCGCCGACGCCACGGCCAGATCAACTTGAGGTCGAAGACCGATTGCGAGAGGTACACGCGCGCGTCGTAGACGTTGAACGGGCCGACGACCGACGGAATGCCCTCTGGCAATGGAAAACCGAACGCGGCCAGGTTCAGCTGTTGGCGCGTGGCGGTGAGATGGCCGTTGACGTTCGGCAGCAGCTCACTCAACGCCTTCCAGCGCGCGCCGCCGGCGTCGCCGACGCGCTGCTCGGCGAGGAGCGTGCCCAGGTTGTGGTCCAGCGCCCGCTGAATCGCGTCGGCGATTGAGAGCGCGAGCGGCTCGGCCGTTGCGGCGCCGGCCGGGACGCTGCGCTGGTACGGACTGAGCGTCTGACCGCGCGCGGACGCGGGGCAAAGCGCCCCGGCGGACACGGCGAACAGCAGGATCAAGTGCGCGGCTCTCACGGGCATGTCCTTTTCTTGTGCGGCGCGAAGGCGCGGCTGGCAGCAGATCGTTGAAGGAACTAGAGTACTACAGAACTACTTCTGGAATGCCGGCGTCTAACGCTCCGATGCGCGCGCGACTCCTCGCAGGTTTCATCGCGAGCCTTCTCCTGCTGCTTTCGCCGGCCGCGGTCGCCCAGACGGCCCGGACAACATTGTCCGGCGAACCGATCCGCATTTCCCGGGCGACCGGCCCCATCACCATCGACGGCGATCTGTCGGACGAGGCCTGGCAGCACGCGACGCGCGTGGAGAAATGGTACGAGGTGACGCCGGGCGACAACGTCGAGCCCAAGGTCAAGAGCGTCGCGTACCTCACCTACGATGATCGTTTTCTGTACGTCGCCTTCGACCTCTCCGATCCGGATCCGTCGGCCGTGCGCGCGCCGCTCGGCGACCACGACTCGCTCAACGGCGGCAGCGACGATTTCGTCGGCATTTTCCTCGACACGCTGAACACGGGACGCACGGCGACCGAGTTCTTCGTCAGCGCGCGCAACGTCCAGTACGACGCCGTGACCGACGACGCATCGTCCGAGAACTCGTCGCCGGATTTTTTCTGGGACTCCGCCACGCGGATCACCACTCGCGGGTGGGTGGCCGAGATCCGCCTGCCGTTCTCCTCGCTGCGCTACAAGAACGCGGATCCGCAGACGTGGGGCATCCTGCTGTTCCGCAACTATCCGCACGGGTTTCGGTATCAGATCGCGTCGACGCGCCTGCCGCGCGGCGGCAACTGTCTCGTGTGCCGCTTCAACCGTCTCGACGGCCTCGAGCGGCTGCCGGCGGGCGGTCACCTCGTCGCGGCGCCGTACGTCAACGCCGGCCAGACGGCGAGCCCGGCCGGCGACGTGCTCGGCGCGCCGCTCGTCAACGGCGACATCAAGCCGAAGATCGGCGTCGACGTGAAATACACGCCGAACGCGGACAACGCGCTCGACTTCACGGTCAAGCCTGACTTCTCCCAGGTCGAGTCCGACACGGCGCAGATCTCCGCCAACGAGCGGTTCGCGCTGTTCTTTCCCGAGAAGCGGCCGTTCTTCCTCGAGGGCGTCGATCTTTTTCAGACGCCGATTCAAGCGGTTTACACCATCCGGTACACCGCGCTCGTCGCCGACGACGCGGGCGGCGGCAGCGCAATCCTGCCGGGACCGAACGGGTCGTCCTTCGCGTCGCAGGATTTCGGATCGACGGTGCTGCTGGCGCGCGCGAAGCGCGACATCGGCCTGTCGTTCGTCGGCGTCCTCGTGACCGATCGCGAGAACCGCGACGGCGACGGTCACAATCGCGTCGCCGGACCGGACTTTCAGTGGCGGCTGTCGCCTCGCGACGTCGTCACCGGCCAGGTGTTGTTCAGCGACAGTCGCACGCCGAGCCGCCCGGACCTCGCCGACGAGTGGACGGCGCAGCGCCTGAGCGGTCACGCGCTGAACACGTATTGGAATCACAACACCACGCATCTCGACTGGTCGGTCGTGTACAAGGATCTGGGCGCCGGCTTCCGCGCCGACGCCGGGTTCGTGCCGCAAGTTGGGTACCGCGAATACTTCGGCGGCGGCGGCTGGCAGGTGTATCCCAAAGGGCTCGTCGCGCGCGAGCGCACGTTCGTCTTCGTCGACTATCAGGCGGACCAGGCCGGCGCGGTGATCACGCGCGACGTGCAGCCGGGCTTCGGCATGGACACCCGAGGGAACGGGTTCCTGCAGTTTCGCTACGTCGACAACCGGACGCGCGCCGGCGGCGGCGTCGTCGGCCGCCGGCAGTTCGGCTACATCATCAATTTCAACCCGTCGCGCCGCGTCACGTTTATCGGCGTCAACGGGACGCTCGGGCAGGACATCGACTTCGCCAACGCGCGGCCCGGCCGCGGGCCGACAGTCAACGCGTCGGCGACGCTGCACCCGACGGATCATCTCGAGCTCGGGCTGATTGAAGACGTGCGCACGTTGTCGGTCGACGATGGAGCAGGGAGCAGCCGGCGACTGTTCACGCAGCACGTCTCGCGCGTGAAAGGCACGTACACGTTCACGTCGAGGATGTTCGCGCGCGTAATCGCGCAATACGTATCGACCACGCGCGACCCGTCGTTGTACGCGTCCCCGGTGGCGGCGCAGTCGGGGGACTTCGGCGGCTCGGAAGACACGAAAACACGAAGAAAGAACGCCAAGAGCGCAGCCACAGAGACGCGGAGACGCAGAGACAAAAGGCGTGGGGCCGGATTCGGCGGGTCGGCCTGCGCAGCAGGCCTCCCGCAGGCGTCACAAACCGGCGGACGAGCAACGCATGTTCGATAGTTGGCTTGCTCGTCCGCCGGTTTGCGACGCCTGTGACGCCGCTTCGCGGCGCCCGCCGAATCCGTCTCCGCGCGCTCTCTGCGGACTCAGCGGTCTCCGCGTTTCAAACGTCCGTTCTCTTCCTCTGTGTCTCCGTGTCTCGATGGCATCTCTTTCATCTTGATCCTTATTTACACATAATGTATAAGTAGGGCCGTGCCTAGTGCCCGTGCGCGCCGTGCGTCCCGCGGGTCCAGCCGCGCCCGCGATCGGCGCGTGAAGACCCGCAGACCCGCGACGCGGTCTCGCCGGCACGCGCCCTCCGCTCGGGCGATGCATGAAGCGCTCTGGGTGTTGAGTCGCGTGTGCCACGGGAGATGGTGGAGTGAGCGATGACGATCGAACACTATCGGAAGGCGCTGGAGTCGGCGATCGCGGAGTTCGAGGCGCTCGGCGAGCAGCGCCGCGCGATCGACAAGCGGCTGTCCGAAATCTCGGAATCCATCAACTCGCTGTCACGCCTCTGCGGGTTGACGCCGAACGTGTCCATGGGTCTCACCGACGGCTGCCGGCTCGTGCTGCGCAACGGCGGCCTCCCGATGACCCCGATCGAAATTCGCGATCGCCTGGCGGCCTTCGGGTTCGACATGGCGAAGTACGCGAACGATCTCTCGGCCATTCACACCGTGCTGAAGCGGCTCAACCACGCCGGCGAGATCCGGTTCGCGATCCGCGCGCCAGGGAAGCCGACGTACGTCTGGAATCACCAGTTCACGGCGCCGACGACGATTGCGGCGCATGGATCGGACCTCAAGCACTTCATCAACGCGGTCATGTCGCCCGCGGCCGTCGCGCCCGCCACGACCTCGAAGCGAAGAAAGGCGACGAAGTGACGGACCTGGACCGGCGCCGGCGCTTTTTCGCGGAGGAGCTTGAGGCTGTCTGCAAACTGCAGTCGCCCGCGCTGGTCGACGCATTCGCGGCCGTTCCCCGCGAGCAGTTTCTCCGGCCGGGACCGTGGACGGTGATGGCGGACTTGGACTTCATGGGGCCCTCGCGCACGCGGGCGACGGTGGACGCTGACCCCGCACGCGTCTATCACAACATCGCGGTGGCGATCGATCCGGCGCGTCAACTGTTCAACGGCCAGCCTGGCACGCTCGCCGTCTGGATCGACGCGCTCGGCCTCGAGGCCGGCTACCGTGTGCTGCACGTCGGTTGTGGTCTGGGTTATTACGCGGCCGTGATGGCGCACGCCGTCGGCCCGAGCGGCCGGGTCGTCGCGTTCGAGGTCGACGAGACGCTGGCCGCGGAAGCGCGGCGGAATCTCGCGTCGCTGACCTGGGTGGACGCGCGCCATGGCGACGCGGCCATTGTCGACGGATCGTTCGACGCGATCCTCGTGAACGCCGGCGTCACGCATCCGCTCGACGCGTGGCTCGACGCGCTCGCCGACGGCGGCCGGATGATTCTTCCGCTCACCTCCGCCATGCCGGCCATGGGCACGACGCTCGGCAAAGGCCTGGTCGTCACGTTGACGAAGCACAGCGCGACTGAATGCGCGGCGCGCCTGCTGAACGTGGTCGCGGTGTACTCCGCCGTGGGATTGCGGGACGAGGCGATGAACGAACGGCTCGGCAAGGCCCTGATGGGCGGCCCGGTGAAGTGGGGAAGCGTGAAGCGGCTCCGACGCGATCAGCACGACGAAACGGCGGCGTGCTGGCTCCACGGGAAGGGATTCTGTCTGAGCGGCTGACGAGCGCAAGATCGTAGGGTGCTATGCCCTGTCGATGTATGGTGCTGGAGCTCTGCGCCGCAGGGTGCTGAGATTGTGCCCGCTAGGGTGCCTAGGCTCGACCGAAACCCCGTGACCTCCGTTAAACACCGTGACCTCCGTGGTAGCGTTTGTTTCGCCAGTTCATGTACGCGAATCTCTGATAGTTCCTTCATGCCACATCTGTTCGATCCCTTCTCGATCCGTTCCCTGACTTTCGCCAACCGTCTCTTTGTTTCCCCGATGTGTCAGTACTCGAGCGTCGACGGCTTTTCGAACGATTGGTATTTCGTCCACCTCGGCAGCCGCGCCGTCGGCGGCGCGGCGCTCGTCTTCACGGAAGCGTCGGCGGTGTCGCCCGAGGGACGCATCAGCCCGCAGGATCTCGGCATCTGGGACGACGGGCACATTGCCGGGCTCGCGCGCATCGTGCGATTCATCCACGCGCAGCGGACGCTGGCCGGTCTGCAGATCGCGCACGCGGGACGCAAAGGCAGCACGGCGCGGCCGTGGGAGGGCGGTCGCGCTGTGGCCGCGGTCGATGGCGGATGGGAGCCCGTTGGTCCGACGAGTGTCGCGTTCGCCGACGCGTATCCGGTGCCGCGCGCCCTCACCGTCCCCGAGATCTCCGCGATCGTCGGCAAGTTCCGCGACGCCGCGCGGCGCGCGCTCGACGCCGGGTTCGACGTCGTCGAGATTCACGGCGCGCACGGCTATCTCATCGGCGAGTTTCTGTCGCCGCTGGTGAACACGCGGACCGACGCGTACGGCGGCTCGTTCGACCATCGCATTCGCCTTTGCCTCGAGATTGTCGACGCCGTGCGCACGGTGTGGCCGGAGCGTCTGCCGTTGTTTCTCCGGATCTCGTCGACGGATTGGAAGGACGGCGGATGGGACGTCGATCAATCGGTCGAGCTCGCCCGGCGACTCCGCGGTCGAGGCGTGGATCTCATCGATTGTTCATCTGGCGGGACCGTCCATGACGCCAAGGTCGCGCTGGGGCCCGGCTATCAGGTGCCGTTCGCGGAACGCATCCGCCGCGAGGCCGGCATTGCCACGGGCGCCGTCGGACTCATCACCGACGCCACGCAGGCCGATGCGATCGTCCGGAACGGACAGGCCGACTGCGTCTTGATCGCACGGGAGCTGCTGCGCGATCCGTACTTCCCGCTGCGCGCCGCCCGAGAGCTCGGGCAGCAGGTTCCATGGCCGTCGCAGTACCTCCGCGCCGCACCCGCCGGTACGCTCGCTCGCTCGTAGCGCGAGCCTTCAGGCGAGCGACTCCCGCTCGGCTGAAGCCTCGCGCTACGTTCCGTCACCAGCCCCCAGTCACTAGCCCCCAGCCCCTAGCCACCGGCCACTCGGTATGATGTCTCCGTGCGCGCACTCCTCGTCGAAGACGACGCCACGATCGCCGACTTCGTCGCGCGCGGGCTGCGGGAGGCGGGCTTTGCCGTCGATCGAGCGGCCGACGGCGAAGCGGGCTTGACGGCAGCCGTGCAGCAGGTTTACGACGTGGCGATCGTGGACCTCATGCTCCCGAAGCGCGACGGCCTGTCGCTGATCGAGGAACTTCGGCGGCGCGGGACGGCGACGCCCGTGTTGATTCTCAGCGCGCGCCGGTCCGTCGACGATCGCGTTCGCGGTCTGCAGGCCGGGGGCGACGACTACCTCACCAAGCCTTTCGCGCTCGCCGAGCTGCTCGCGCGCGTGCAGGCCTTGGTGCGCCGCGCGACGCGCGCGCCCGAACCGACGACGCTGACCGTCGAGGATCTGGTGCTGGACCTGCTTTCGCGCCGCGTCACGCGCGGCGATCAGACCATCGAGCTGCGCCCGCGCGAGTTCGCGCTGCTCGAATACTTGATGCGCAACGCCGACCGCGTCGTGTCCAAGACGATGATCCTGTCGCACGTCTGGGAGTACAGCTTCGATCCGCAGACGAACATCGTCGACGTGCTCGTCAGCCGGCTGCGCGACAAGATCGATCGGCCGTTCGACAAGAAGCTGCTGCACACGGTGCGCGGCGTCGGGTACGTGCTGAAAAAGTAGATGACTCGTCCCCTTTTCTTTGGACTGCGAATTGCGCTGTGGTACGCGACGCTGTTCGTCGTCGGCGCGCTGGCGATCGTCCTCCTGACCTACTACCTGACCGCCACGTCGCTGGCGCAGCGCGATCAGCAGATCATCCGCGGCAAACTCGGTGACTACGCGGCGGCCTACGCGCGCGGCGGCGTCCGCGTGCTGGAGGCGACGGTGCGGGCCGAGCAGCAGGTCGCGCCGGAGCGGCTGTTCGTCCGCGTCGTGGATCGCGGCGCCGAAGCGATCGTTCTTAGCAATTCCGAGGGCTGGGATCCGTCGACGCTCGAGACAGCGTCCCTCCAGTTGGCCGACGGCACGTTGGTCCAGGTGGGGAAGAGCACGGAGGCACGCGAAGCGCTGCTCGCGCGCTTTCGCGCCGCGCTCGGCCTCGTCACGCTGTCCATCGTCGTCATTGCGCTGACGGGCGGCTGGCTGGCCACGCAGTCGGCGGTGTTTCCGATCCGCCGCCTCACGCTGGCCGTGCGGCGGATCATTCGCACTGGCCGCACCGACGCGCGGGTGCCGGTCGCGGGCACCGAGGATGCGCTCGACGAGCTGACGATGCTGTTCAACACGATGCTCGACAAGATTGAAGGCCTGGTGGAAGGAATGCGCGCCGCGCTGGATAACGTGTCGCACGATCTGCGGACGCCGTTGACGCGGCTGCGCGGCACGGCCGAGATGGCGCTCGCCGCCGCGGCGGACGAGCACGATCGCGAGCGCGACGATCGCGTCGTTCGCTATCGGGAGGCCCTCGCCGACTGCGTGGAGGAAACCGACCGCGTGCTCGTGATGCTGAACACGCTGATGGACATTTCCGAAGCGGAGAGTGGCGCGATGACGCTACAACGCGAGCCCGTCGCGCTGGCGGACGTGGTCGCGCGCGCCATCGATCTTTATCGCGACGTCGCCGACGCCAAGGGCGTTGCCCTGCACGTAGCGCGAGGCTTCATCCCTCGACAAGCTCGGGATGCCCTGAGCGTGTCGAAGGGCAGCCGAGCGGACGCCGCGTCCGGCTCTGACGACGTCGTCGTGACTGGCGATCGCACGCGGCTCGAACAGGTCGCGGCGAATCTGCTCGACAACGCCATCAAGTACACGCCGGCCCGCGGGGAAGTGCACGTCGAGATCCGCCGCGACGCCGATGCGGCCGTGCTCGAGGTACGCGATACCGGACAAGGCATTCCCGCCGACGAGCTGCCGCGGATTTTTGACCGGCTCTTCCGAGGCGATGCCAGCCGCACGGAGCGCGGTCTCGGTCTCGGTTTGAGCCTCGTGAAGGCCGTCGTCGAAGCACACGGGGGAAAGGTCGAGGCGTCGAGCGAGCCCGGGAAGGGATCTGTGTTTACGGTGAATTTGCCCACACGCTGACGGTGAATTTGTACATCGAGTCATCTGGTTATCGAGTCATTGATGCCTCCATTGGATCAAGCACATGACCAAATAACCAGATGACTCAATGACCAAATTACACCGATGTAATGGTCCATTCACGGCCCTGTAAGGCAGCGTCCCGTCTAACGGATCAGTAGGCCGGGTCCTTGTGGACCCGGCAGGATCAGTAGGCCGGGTCCTTTCGGACCCGGCAGCACTTCCAGGAGGACACTGCAATGAACGGACGCTTCACCTTCGGTCAGCGCGCGGCCCGGACCGGGATGGCCGTGCTCGCCGCGGCAGTCTTAATCACGGCGGCGGCGTGGTACGGTAGCTCCGCGCTCGCGCAGTCGACGCGGATGGCGACGGTCACGACGCCGATCGCTCACGCGATTGCGGGCGGTCGCGATTCCTACGCCGACATCGTCGACGTGGCGTCGCCGGCCGTCGTCACCATTCGGACGGACGGCAAGGCGCGCGTGTCGCCGACGCAGTTCCAGGTTCCGGACGACTTCTTCCAGCAGTTCTTCGGCGATCGCTTCGGCACCGGCCGAGGCGACGGCTCGCGTCAACCGCGATTCTTCCGGCAGCGTGGACTGGGATCCGGCGTCATCGTGACGACCGACGGCTACATTCTGACGAACCATCACGTGGTCGACGGCGCGGACACGATCAGCGTGGATCTGAACGACGGTCGCACGATGACGGCGAAGCTGATCGGATCGGACACGCCGAGCGATCTCGCGCTTCTGAAAATCAACGGCCACGATCTCCATGCGCTCGCGCTCGGCGATTCCGACGCGGTGAAAGTCGGCGACGTCGTGCTGGCGGTCGGCAATCCGCTCGGCGTCGGCCAGACCGTCACGATGGGCATCGTCAGCGCCAAGGGGCGGTCGACCGGGCCCGGCGACGGCAGCTACGAGGACTTCCTGCAGACCGACGCGCCGATCAATCACGGCAACTCCGGCGGCGCGCTCGTGAACATGAAGGGCGAGCTGATTGGGATCAACTCGCAGATTTTGTCGAACGGGAGCGACGGCAACATCGGCATCGGCTTCTCGATTCCGGTGAACATGGCGAAGAACGTCATGGAACAGCTCCGCACCAAGGGCAAGGTGACGCGCGCGCAGCTCGGCGTGTCCGTGCAGGGCGTGACGTCGGACATCGCACAGAGCCTCGGGCTGAAGGAGGCGCGCGGCGCCATCGTCAGCAACGTGACGCCCGGCAGTGCGGCGGACAAGGCCGGCGTGAAGCGCGGTGACGTCATCGAGTCATTCAACG
>JACPZV010000232.1 GCA_016195295.1 Acidobacteriota bacterium | reverse complement strand
CTCGAGGTGCTGCCGGCGATCGTCGCGTGCGGCGTCTCGTTCGCGGGCATGCAGTTCTTCATTTCGAACGTTCTCGGCCCCGAATTGACCGACATCATGAGCTCGCTGACGTGCATCGTCGTGATGGTGGCGGTGCTGAAGCTGTGGCGGCCGAAGACCATCATGCGCCTTGACGGCGATCATCCCGTGACGGCGGCCCTGAAGAAACACTCCGGGCGCGAGATCTTCGCGGCGTGGCTGCCGTACCTGCTGCTGGTCGTGGCCGTCCTCGTGGCCGGAGAGCCCGACATCAAAGCGGCCATCGATCGCTGGACGAACGGCCTGCTGCCATCATTGCTCCCCAAGAACCCGGGCGTGCTCAATGGACTGAACGTGCCGGGCCTGCACAACTTGATCACGCGGATCCCGCCGGTGACGCCGAAGCCAGCGCCTTATGCGGCCGTGTTCACGCTCAATTGGCTGAGCGCGTCCGGCACGGCGTGCTTTCTCGCGACGATCGCCGCCGCGTTGTGCCTGGGCGTGGGGCCGTCGAAGTTCGTGGGCATCTACAAAGCGACGTTCAAGCAGTTGTCGTTTGCGATGGTCACGATCGCGTCGATGCTGGGCCTGGCCTACCTGATGAACTACTCGGGGATGACGTCCACGCTGGGCCTGGCGCTCGCGGCGAGCGGCGGCGCGTTTCCCTTTTTCAGCGCCGTCGTCGGGTGGATGGGCGTGTTCCTGACCGGCAGCGACACCTCGGCCAACGCGCTGTTCGGCAACTTGCAGGCGGTCACCGCGAATGCGATTGGCCTCAATCCCGTGTTGACCACGTCGGTGAACTCCGCGGCCGGCGTCATGGGGAAGATGATTTCCGTGCAGAGCATCGCGGTCGCGGTCGCGGCCACGGGCATGACGCGCGCTGACGAGAGCCGGCTGTTCCGGTTCACGATCAAACACAGCGTTCTGCTGATGACGGTCATGGGCCTCATCGCGATGCTCTTCGCGTACGTCTTCCCCGCCTACGTGCCGATCGCCGCGCCGAAGTAGGGCGGTTTCCGTGGACTAATGTCACCGGTAAGCTTGAATTCTCCCGAATTTCGTGCGGTCATCCAGACGACGAAAATCTGAGCGTGCGTGCGGCGCCTGGTGTATAACAGTTCGCATCCCGGAGAAATCCCGGCTGATTCCTCGCGTTATCAAGGAGGACGGTCGTGTCGCTGCTTTCATGGATCGTGGAGCTGCTCAAGCGCGAGAGGATTCCGTATACCTGCTTCAGACATGTCCCGGCCTACACGGCTCAGGAGGAGGCGGCCGTGTCGCACATCCCGCAACGGTGCTGGGCCAAAGTCGTCATCTGCATCGCCGACGAACAGCCCGTGCAGGCGGTGTTGCCGGCACACCAGATAGTGGATCTTGAACAGCTCCGCCTGCTCGCCAACGCCGGAGCGCTGCGCCTGGCAAGCGAGGAAGAGATCGCTACGCTGTACCCCGAGTGCGAAGTGGGCGCGATGCCCCCATTCGGCGCGGTGTACGGACACCGCGTGTTCGTGGACCCTTGCCTCGTGGGCGAACCGGAGATGGTCTTCAACGCCGGCACGCACACAGAGGCCATCTGTATGCATTACGGAGACTTCGCCGAATTGGCGAAGCCCGTCGTCGGCGTCTTCGGGCGACCCCCGGCCATCCGACAACAGGCGGCGGCGCGCGCGTCGCGGCGGCGGACCGTGCATCGCGTGTTATCCCCAAGCGCATGGAGAGGTGTTATGAAGAGTCGGCCTCCATTTCCGGGAATCCGCGTGACTGCCAACGGGAACCAATTGGTTTCCTACCATACAGAAACGCGTATTGCCGATGCGGGTGTGTTCTATCCAATCACGCCGTCGACTGAAGGCGGTGAGCTGTACCAGCAGGCGTTCGCCGAGGGAAAACTCAACGTGTTCGGCCGGAACACGATCGCGGTCGAGGCCGAAGGCGAGCACGCGGCCCAGGGCGGCGCGATCGCGCACTCCGTCTGCGGGAAGCGCGTGGTGAATTACACCTCGGGCCAGGGGGTCGTCTACGGCGTTGAGCAGTACTATCACGCCCCTGGCAAGTGCTCGACGATGGTTCTGGAGGTTGCCGCTCGCGCCTTGACCAAGCACGCCCTGAACGTGCACTGCGGGCACGATGATGTCTACGGCGCGCTCGACACGGGATGGATTATCACCTTCGGGAAAGACGCCCAGCAGGCGGCCGACCAGGCGCTGATCCTGCGGCGCGTGACCGAGCTCAGTCTGACGCCCGGCATGAACGTCATGGACGGCTTCCTCACGTCGCATCTCGAACGGACGTTCTACAAGCACGAGTCGGAGCTGATTCGCCAGTACCTCGGCGCACCGGAAGACATCATCGACTGTCCGACGGAGAGCCAGCGTGTGCTCTTCGGTCCGACACGCCGCCGCGTGCCCCACATGATCGACCTGACCAACCCCGTGCTCCTCGGCCCGGTCCAGAACCAGGAGCACTACATGCAGGGCGTCGTGGCCCGCCGGAACAACTTCACGGAGCCTATTCTGGAGTTCTTCGAGCGCGCGTACGAGGATTTCGAGAAGCTCACGGGCCGTCACTACGGTCTCGTCAGCCGGTACAGGGTGGACGACGCCGACACGGTGTTCGTGTCGCTGGGATCGGCCGCGGAGAACATCGAGGCGGCGGTCGACTACCTGCGCGAGCGGAGGGGCGCGAAGGTGGGCTCGATCCACATCAACGTCTTCCGTCCGTTCCCTGAAGCGCCGATCGTGAAGACGCTGGCTGGCAAAAAGAACGTCATCATCCTCGAGCGCACGGACGAGCCGATGGCGGGCGACAACCCGATGGGACGCGACATCCGCACGGCGCTCAACAAGGCGCTGCAGGGGACCGAGGGGCTGCCGAAGCTCGAACTCAGTCAGATGCCGCAGCTCTTCTCGGGCGTCTACGGTCTGGGTTCCCGCGACTTCAGGCCGGAACACATCCTCGGCGCGTACGAGTTCGCCACCGGCACGCGCGCTCGCAAGGACGGGAAGCGCGCGGCGGACGGCGTGTCCTTCATCGTGCTCGGCGTCGATCATCCCTACGAGGTGAAGTCCGACGAGACGCCGTCGTTGCTGCCCGAGGGAGCGATTGCCGTCCGCTTCCATTCGATCGGCGGATGGGGCGCCATCACGACGGGGAAGAATCTGGGCGCGATCATCGGTGACTTCAACGATTTTCTCTACGAGCGCGACAAGGTCGTCGACGAGTTCGGCAATCCGAAAGAGATCATCCACGTCAGCGCCAACCCGAAGTACGGGTCCGAAAAGAAAGGGGCGCCGACCTCGTACTTCATGGTCGCGGCGCCGGAGCGGATCCGCGTGAACTGCGATCTGCGCCACGTCACGGTCGTGCTCTGCTGCGACCCCAAGGCCTTCACCCACACCAATCCGCTCGACGGCATGTCCGAGGGCGGCTGCCTCGTGTGGGAGTCCGAGGAAGAAGGCGAGCAGGCGTGGGAGCGGCTCCCCATGTGGGCGCGCAAGCAAATCATCGACAAGCACATCCGCGTGTTCACCCTGCCCGGCTTCAAGATCGCCCGGAAGGCGACCGATCGCGCCGACCTGCAACTGCGCATGCAGGGCAACGCCTTCCTGGGGGCGTTCTTCGCTGTCTCCCCGCTTCTCCAGGAGTTCCGCATCAGCCAGGAGCAGTTCCGGGAGGTCGTGCACCGGCAGTACGTCAAGAAGTTCGGCCGGCTGGGCGAGGGCGTCGTGAAGTCCAACATGGAGGTCATGACCCAGGGGTTCGAGCTCGTCCGCGAGATCCGGGTCGGCGAGCTCCAGGCGCCCGATCGGTCCACGCTCCGCGGTCAGGCGCTCCTGCCGGTCATTCGCGGGAACGGAGACGGAGACGGCTGCGGCTCGGGATGCCGATCGCACCCGATTCCCGAGGGCCAGGCGGAGCGCACGCCTTTAACCCGTATCGCGGACTTCGATGCCCTGTTCCGCGCGGGCCTCGGGTACAACCAGCCGGCCTCGCCGCTGGCGTCGGTAGGCGTCATGGCTGCCGGGAGCGGCGACACGGCGTCGAAGTACGTGGCCCGGCGCGAGACGCCGCTCTTCATCGCCGAGAACTGCACGCAGTGCATGGAGTGCATCGCGGTCTGCCCGGACACGGCGCTGCCCAACTGCTCGCAGGACCTGGAGACCGTGCTGCGAACGGCGGTCGTCAACTACGTGACCGATCCGGGCGAGCGTCAAAAGATGCTCCGGCTCATGCCGGAGATCGAAAAGCGCACGCGCGACATGATGCGCGAGGGCCTGACGAAGGACCCGCTGCCGCTTCCGCAGATCATCCAGAAGGTGACCAACGAGGTCGACGGCTTCTCGCCGGAGGCCAAGCGACAGTTCTTCGACGTCATCGGCAAGGTGCCGATGGCGTATCAGAAGACGAACGCGATTTTCGCGACGCCCGAGAAGAAGCACCCTGGTGGTGGCGGCGTCTTCTCGATCTTTGTGTCGGACCTCTGTAAAGGGTGCGCGGCCTGCGTCACGGCCTGCGGCGAGCACCAGGCGTTGCGGATGGTGCAGGAAACCGAAGAGGTCAACGCGGAGCACGAGACCGGCACCGCGTTCCTGGATTTGCTGCCCGACACGCCGCAGAAATACCTTGGTCTCTACAACGACACGCGACCGCAGGATTCGAAGACCGCCACGCTGCGCAACATGCTGATGGTCCGCCGAAACTACGACGCGCTCGTGTCGGGAGACGGCGCGTGCGCAGGGTGCGGCGAGAAGAGCATCCTCCGCGCCATTGCCGCGGTCACCGAAGCGTACATGCGTCCGCTGTACCACGCCAAGGCCGACAGGTTGCGGGTCAAAGCCGACCAGCTCGAGCACGCCGGCGCGCAGAAGCTGGCCGCGCTGAAGGATCGGAGCCGGGAGGAGTACGACCTGCTCCGCCAGGCCGTCGCCCACTTGCTCATGGGGCTGGGCGGCGAAGACGACGCGGACACCAAGGCGAGGATGGCGGCGCACGGCCCGATCTCGGACAAGGACATCGTCGATGCGCTGACGATGATCATGAGGCAGGAGGCGTTCAACCACAAGGACCTCCAGGCGATCGACGGCCGCCTCGCCAACGGCATGTCGGTGATGGCCATGGCGGCGCACACGGGCTGCAACACCGTCTACGGGTCGACCCCGTCGAACAATCCGCACCCGTACCCGTGGATGAACTCGCTCTTCCAGGACGGGATCACCGTGGGCTGGCTCATCGGGGAGAGTTTCATCGTGGACCACGGGCGCCGGTCGGTGATCCCCGAGCGGCTCGCTGATGCGCTGCTGCAGCGCGACAAGGACGTCATCAACCCGCGCGAGTTCTATGAGTATGTCCACTTCAGCGATGCCGTGATGACCGACCAGGAGATCCTCGAGCTGCCGAAAGTGTGGGTCGTCGGCGGCGACGGCGGCATGGGCGACATCGGCTACCAGAACATGTCGAAGGTCGTCCTCCAGAACCGGCCGAACGTCAAGGCGGTGATGCTGGACACGCAGGTCTACTCCAATACCGGCGGCCAGAACTCCGACTCGACGCCGATGCTGGGCGGGAACGACATGAACGTGTTCGGCGCCGCCACGCAGGGCAAGAACGTCGAGAAGAAGACGGTGGCCGAGACCTTCCTGGCGGGCCACGGGTCGCCGTTCATCGCCCAGGTGTCGATTGCCAATGCGCCCAAGCTGTACCGGGCCATCCTCGACGGCCTGGAATACCGTGGGACGATGTTCATGCAGTGCTTCACCACGTGCCAGCCGGAGCACGGCGTGGCGGACGACATGGCACTCGACCAAGCGCAGCGCGTGCGCGACTCGCGCGGCGCGCCGGAATTCGTCTTCAACCCGCGACTCGGTGAAACCTACGAGGAAGCGCTCGACGTCAAGGGCAACCCGTCGATCGACATGGACTGGTACGAGACGAAGTTCAAGGCGACCAACGAGCCCTACCGCTACACGGTGGCCCATTGGTGCGCGACCGAGGCACGGTTCCGGAACCACTTGAAGAAGATCAAGAAGGACGACGCGACGAAGCTGATCCCGCTGGAGAACATGTTGGTTCGCCTCACCCAGCAGGATGTGGTCTACCGCCGCTACCTGGTTCCTGCTCACCGCTCCTACG
>JACPZV010000231.1 GCA_016195295.1 Acidobacteriota bacterium | reverse complement strand
GCGGCGCGACGCGCTCGTGACGGCGCTGCTCGCGGCATTCGTTGTCGTCGGCATGCTCGTGGTGGCGCCGACCAGCGGCAACATCGGCACGCTCGTGCGGCAGCGTGACCTCGTGGTGCCGGCCGTGGTCTGGCTGGCGGGCGCCGCGCTCTATCCGATCGCCAGGGTGTGGTCCTGATGTCGGTCGTCGACTCGCGCGGACGCCTGTTCGGACGCGTCAACCTGATCGATGCGATCGCCGTGGGATTCGTGGCGTTCGGCATTCCGATCGCGTTTGTCGCCTACGGCGTGTTTCATGTTCAAGCCCCCGTGATCGCTGGGGTGACCCCGACCAGCTTCAGCGTCGAAGCGACCGTACGGCGGATGCGCGTCACGGGCGATCACTTTCGGCCGTACCTTCGCGCGTACGTCTCGAGGACCGGCGAGCCTCTCACCGTGGACACGCTGTCGCAAACGCTGCGGGCCAACTTCTTGATCGAAACCACGAAGGCCGTCGAGTTGAAGTTGCCAGACAACCTGTTGACGGGCGTCTACGACCTGTATCTCTTCGACGAGGGACGTGAGGTCGCGCGTCGCGTCTCGACGTTTTCGATCACGACGCCCGACGTACCGCGCACCGTTGACGCCCACGCGGGCGAGCGCGCGACGCTCGAGATCGGCGTGCGGTTCGACATCGAGAATGGATTGCTGGATTCCATCAAAGTCGGTGACGTCGACGTCAATCAGCCGGGGACCGGACCACCCTCACCTCAGCCGGCGACGTTGCTCTCGCTTCAGCCGATATCCGATCGCGCCGCGGTGTTGAGCGTGCCGCTTGGTGACGGCGCGAACATTCGCGTCTTGACGGCGCCGACGCGCGCGCTGATGAACGGCCGCATTCGCCTTGGCGCGGTTCGGAACAACAACATTTGGGAGTACTCGCGACAGCACGTGAGGCTCGGGGAGAGATTTTCGTTTCTGACGACGACCTACGTGATTCAGGGGACCATTACGCGCATGACCATGCTGCCGGCGTCCGAACAGAAGGCAACGCCCTGACGCCGATCGTGGATGAACGCGGCCGGATCTTCGGCCGCTTCAATCTCGTCGACAGCGCGGTCGTGCTCACGGCGATCCTGCTCGCGCTGGTCGGCGTCGCCACGTACCGCGTGTTCCGCACGCCTCCACCCGAGATTGCGAGCGTCGAGCCTCCGGTGATCGGCACGAACGGCGATCATCGACTCGCGCTCGGCGGGCACGACTTCAGACCGTATTTGCGCGCGTTCTTCACTCCGTCGGGGCAAGCCGTCTCGTTCAGCGAACTGGGCATCGTCGCCAACGAAGCGACGTTTCTCGTCGAGAGACCGACGCTCGCCGAGCTGAAGCTTCCGGAAATCGCGCCCGGCAAGTACGACCTGTACCTGTACGACGAAGGGCGTGAAGTGGCCCGTCGCCTGTCGGCGTTCACCGTGATTCCGCCCGCGGCGCCAATCGTCGCGCCGCCCGAGACCGCCGTCGTCGACGCCACGGTGCGATTTGACGTGGACCGCGAGATCCTGCCGATGCTCAAGGCGGGCGATGCCGACGTGGGCCCGGTGTCGGCGATCCTGAGCAAGCCCGCCACGCTGATGTCGCTCGGTCGCGTGTCCGACGCCGAGCGTGCCGTTGGCTTGCGGCTGGCCGACGGGAAAGTGACGGCGTTTGTCGAGCCTGCGCACCAGTGGGTCGATGCCGTCGTCCGCGTCGAGGTCGCCAAAGATCATGGCGCCTGGGTATCCGCCGGCGGGCAGCAGATTCGCACCAGCCTCGGTTTCAGATTCGCGACGTCGTCTTATCTGGTGACCGGACTCATCACGCGCATGACCGTGCACCCTCGTTGACATGATCTGGTGGGCGACCATCGGCGTGCTGATCGGCGTGGCGTACACGGTCTCGCCGATCACGGTGCTGTTCGCGCTCTTGCTGCCGCTCTTGTTCTGGTGGGCGGCGCGAGGGATCGACGCGCCCGATCGCCGAAGGGTCGTGGGTTTGCTCGCGCTGGCGGCGCTGCTCCGCGTGGCCGCGATCGCGGTGCTGCTGCTGACGACGAGCCCGGCGCAGCACTACAACACCTTCTTCCCGGACGCGCATTACGCGATCGCGCGCTCCTTGTGGGTGCGGAACACGTGGCTCGACGTCACGATTGGGCCGCAGTACCGCGTGGCGATGTACGATCCGTACGGCAGGACGTCGTATACGTACGTGCTCGCCTTCATTCAGCTGCTGGTCGGACCGTCGCCCTACGGACTGAATTTCGTCAGCATCACGGCGTTTCTCACGGGCGCAATCGCGCTCTATCGCATCGCGCGCGAAAGCTTCGGGTCAGCCGCGGCGCTGGTTGCTTTCGTCATCATCTTGTTCTGGCCGACGACGTTCGTGTGGTCGGTCACGATGCTCAAGGAGTCGATGCAGTTCGGGCTGACCGCGCTGCTGATTTCGTTCGCGTTCCGAACCGTCCGCTCACGCACCTGGCGTGCTCGTGTCACCGGCGGCGTGCTCGCACTGGCCACGGCCTACGCGATCGCGACGCTGCGATCGGCCGCCCTCGGCATTGCCGTGTCGGGCGTGGCGGTGGGCGTGG
>JACPZV010000230.1 GCA_016195295.1 Acidobacteriota bacterium | reverse complement strand
GGACGGCTTCCTGCTTGAATTCCGCGGTGTACGTTCGTCGTGAACTGCTCATTCCATTCGCTCCTCTCCAGAGAGTCTACACTCTCTTCAGAGCGCCCACCAATCGTGGGTAAGTCCAGAGAGTGGACTCAAGAAAATGCTGGCGGACACCTGCCGCAAGCATAACGTTCCCTCACTCAGCATTGCGGTCGTTCGATCCGACGGAATTGTAACAACACAGTGTAGTGGTGTTCGCAAGCGTGGGATTGACGAGGCCGTTGAGTTGTCGGATCGCCACCCGCTCGGCTCATGCACCAAGTCGATGACGGCTACTCTGGCAGCAGTGGTTGTTGAGGCTGGCAAGATCGAATGGGATACGACGATCGGTCAAGTGTGGCCACGGGCCGACGAGAAACACCTTCATCCTTCACTTCGTGATGTAACGCTTAATGAGCTCCTGTCGCACCAAAGCGGCCTGGTGTCAGACTTGAAAGACTTGAAAGGGGACGATTGGCTTTCGTTCTTTGAGGAGAAGATGGGTCCTCCGCTTGAACGTCGACGAATGCTGAATTTGATTCTAACATTTAAGCCTGAACACCCACGCGGTGAATATCACTACTCCAACCTCGGCTACGTCGTTGCGGCCGCCATGTTGGAAACAAAAGGTGGCGACAGCTTCGAGAACATGATGCGTCGTCAAGTGTTTAAGCCGCTCAAGATGAACACTGCTGACTTTCGTACGATGGCTCTCGCGAGAAAGCTGAAGGCACCGCTGCTCTGGGGACATCGTTCAGACGGAACTCCGATCGATCCTCGGATTGTCGGCGCAGAAAACCCTTCGGTATACGCTCCCTGCGGAACGGTCAACCTTTCGATTGCCGACTACGCGCGGTACGCCCAGTGGCATTTGAGCCATGTGCCTGTCCCGCTGTTGTCCGCACAGAAAACGCTTGATCACCTGCATACTGGATATGTTGACGCTCCTTCGATCGGTGGAAAATATGGCTGTGGATGGATTGTTCTCGACACCGGCCTCGGACGCGCAATCACACATGGCGGCACTAATACGAATTCGCATGCGTTGATCTGGATTCTCCCAGATAAGGATTTCGCCGCCGTCGCCTGTACCAACACCGGTGAGAACTCAGGTTTTCTGGCGTGCGACGAAGCGATACAGGAATTGATGAAACGATACGCCCGGTTGCCCAGCAAGGACTAGACCTTAAACAAGCGAACCCCGAGACGTTTTGCGGGGTGATGTTTTGCGTTGGGCGACGACGCAGCGTGGCCGGGGGACGTCGAGAACGTCGCGAGAAGGCGTCGGATTGTCGGGTGCTTCATGTCGTGTTCTTTCTTCGGTCAGGCGTTGCGGCGGACCGGAGCACCTCACTCCGGCTTCTCACGAGCCTGCCTGTCACGTGTGCAGCCGATCGATCGCCTCGGCCAGCCCCAGTTTGCGCACCAGTAAGAGCATCGAGCCGATGCCGCTGTAGGTCATGCCCTGCGTACGCTCGGCCAGTTCGTACTGAATGTTCGTCGGCCGCAACATCTGCCGATCACAGCCCTGGCAATGGGCTTTGTCCAGCCGCTTTTCGATCCGCCGCTTGCCGGCCGCCAGGCGTCGTCGTAAGCTGGTCTTCACTTGAAATCCCTTCGTGGTCGTGACGTTCTCGGCTTCGCTACTCGTAGAATATCGCGAAAACGCCGCGGGATTTCATTTTTTCCAGAAATTCTCTGCAACTCAGCCCAAAGAGTTCGCTTGATTAGGGACTAGCCACGGAACCGCCGCACGCCCCATAACGATGGGCACGACACGCGCGCTGCGTCGGTGCGCACGACACCCCAACCAGGAGCCACGCGTATGAAACCCGTTCTCGCCATCGCTCTCGCCGTGCTCTCCCTCACTCCCATCAGCGTCCACGCCGCGACCCCGCCGTCGAAGGACGTCTCCGCGCTTCTCGCACCGATCATCCAGAAGCACGACATCCCCGGCATGGCCGCCGCCGTCGTCCGCAACGGCGAAACCGTCGCCCTCGGCGTCGCCGGCGTCCGCACGCGCGGCAAGCCGGACAAGATCGCCACCGCCGACCGCTTCCACATCGGCTCTGACACCAAGGCGATGACCGCCATGCTTTGCGGCATCCTCGTCGATGAAGAAAAACTGCAATGGTCTCAGACCCTCGGCGAAACTTTCCCCGAGCTCAAGAAATCCATGCACCCCCAGTATCAGGCCGTCACGCTCGAACAACTTCTCACCCACCGCGGCGGCGCACCCGGTGAACTCGAAAAGGACCAACTGTGGGGCAAGCTCTGGCTGCACAAGGGCACGCCCACGAGCGCGCGCCGACTCCTCCTCCAGGGCGTCACGTCGAAACCGCCCGAAGCCACTCCCGGCGAGAAGTTCATCTACTCCAACGCCGGCGTCTCCATCGCCGGCCACATGGCCGAGAAGGTCATGGGCAAATCCTGGGAAGACCTCATGCGTGAAAAGGTCTTCCGCCCGCTCGGCATGACCACCGCCGGTTTCGGCGCGCCCGGCACGCGCGCGACAAACGACCAACCGCGCGGCCACAAAGCCGACGGCTCCCCCGTCGAGCCCGGCCCCGAAGCCGACAACCCCGTCGCCATCGGCCCCGCCGGCATCGTGCACTGCTCCATCGAAGATTGGGCCAAATTCGCCGCCGCTAACCTCCCCTCGGCCAAAACCAAACTGGTCAAACCCGAAACACTCGAGAAGCTCCACACGCCCGCCCCCGGCGAACCGAAATACGCCATGGGCTGGATCATCGCCGACGGCCAACCCTGGGCCGGCGGCCCCGCCCTCACCCACGCCGGCAGCAACACCATGTGGTTCGCCGTCGCCTGGCTCGCCCCCGGGAAAGACTTCGCAGTCCTCGTCGCCTGCAGCCAGGCCAACGACAAGGCCAGCAACGACGCCGTCCTCGCCCTCATCGCCGACCATTTCAAGAGCGAGCGGCGGTAGGCCCGACCTGTCTAAACGCTCGTAACGGCAAACAGGCTCTAAGGAACCCAGCCGGGCAACGCGGCGGCCTGCCTCACCCACTTCGCCATCTGCGCCTCGTCGAGCTGGTCGCCTTCGCGGATGTCGATCCAGCGCGCGTCCTTACTGCGCACCGTGCAACCGGGCGGAACCTGTCGTAGCGAGGTGCCGCGGAAGAAGGTCATTTTGCAAGGAGTTTCAACGGCTTGGCCTGCCTTACACCTGGCTTGGCCTTGGTGCCTGCCTTCGGCGGGGACTTGGACTTGGTGGCCGGCTTGCGCGTCCCGCTTGCACGAGACGCGCGCTTGGGCTTCGCCTTGCTCTCAGTCATCATTCGTCCCTTTTCAGATGGTGGTAGAGCAGTGGCAGCCCCCTTTGAGAAAGACGACCAGCGCCGTCAATCGCGGGCCGACGCGGCGAACGGCCGCGGGAATTTCGGCGTAGTGCGTTTTTTGGCAGCGCGTGCAAAAGCAGGCCCTGGCGCGATGTTCGCTGACGTGGATCGGCGAGCTGACAATTTCGACCTGCTGCACGATGCGCGGCGCGCGATCGAGCGGCGTGGTGCGGCCGCCACAGTCGGGGCAAAGGGCCAAGGTATAATCGACGCGCTCGTCGATCTCTTCGGGCGTAAACGGCGGCCGTTCGTGTCGTGGATGGCCCGGCTGAGCGCCGCGTTTGCGTTTGCGCATCGCCTTGTCCTTGGGCGAGCTCGGCCGGGGCGGCTTGACGATGTCGCTGGAAGGCGGCTTGGAGGAGTTGGCGGAGTTTTTCTGGGACGCAGCCAGCTTGGCTTTGAGCGTCGCCAATTCGGCTTTGAGCGTCGCCAACTCTTGTCGCAGGGCTCCGCAAAT
>JACPZV010000173.1 GCA_016195295.1 Acidobacteriota bacterium | reverse complement strand
CATTCCTGCCTTCAGGGTGATCGCGGCGTAGACAGTGAATGGGGGCGTAGGCTGGCCCTCTGCAATCTGGAAAGTGACTCGGTCGATTATTTGAATGAGGCTGGGCACTCCATCCTTGTCCTGTAGCACCTTCTCGCAGAAGACAGCTGTTGCTACGTATGGCCCTCCCACCGAGGCTACGCGCCGCCTTCTCTTAGCCATTCGTCAGGTCTCCTTATCCGATGCTCCGCGTAATGCTGATGCGCTCGTAGTATATCGACACTGTTTCGAATGGCGAAAAGCAACAGCCTAATTTAATGCCCATAGTCATCAGCGGCGGCGCGCGTTGCGGCGACAAACCGTTGAGGCACGCCGCCTCGAGATCAAGAAAAGCGCGCCGCGGCCTCACTCACGGCGATCACGGTACCGCATGCCTGCAGGATCCGAGACCGTTCGGATCATTTCGTGACTACGTAAGATAGAAATGCCACAGATGACGATCCGTCCTGAAAGGACAGCGCTACGAATCTCTGCGGATTCTGCGAGTTCTGCGGTTATCCGTCGTCTGCCTACGGCGCGGCGGGTTTGGAATTGGCCGGAATGACATTCAACGCGAGCCGCAGCGTGGACGGACCAGGCGTCTTCTGCGCGGCGGGCGAGCCGAACGCGGCCGACATCAGATCCGGATCGACGAGGTTCGCGACGACTTCGATCTTCGATCCGCGCGGAAGGGTGAGCGGCCGCTCGAACCAGTAACGCCGCGCCCAGTCGGCGCGCGTGTTCAGCCGAATCATCGGCTCGCGCGATCCGTTGGGCAGCACCGCCTGAACCTGCAGCGAGATGTTCGCCGGCACCCGTTCGGGACTGAGCGCGAGCACCTGCAGGTCGCTGTCGATTGCCTGGCTGAACGTCAGCGATCGATTGATCGCGTCCGCCGCCGGCAGCGCCGGCGACGTCAGCGGCAGCGCGAGCACTTCCTGCGCCGTGCTCGCTTGCGCGAAGTACACGCCGACCGTGCTGCGATCGGTCATCGGCTTGCCTTCGTACGACCACGTCTTCTTGTAGTGAATGCGGACGCCGAGCTCCGCGCCGGCCGGCAGCCGGAACGCCGCGCCGCCGTCGAGCGGCTCCGGATCCTGGCCGGGCACCCACCGCGCGAGCACCTGATCGGGCGCGGGCTCGCCGTTCGAGGATGACGCCGCGGCGGGCGACTTCACGTAGATCACGGCGCTTCGAACGATGGCCGGCGTGCCCGGCAGCAGATCGACGGCGCGGACCCAGCGTGCCTCGGTCGTGCCGGTCGCGATGGTGAATTCTTTCGTTTCTTCCATGGGCTCGGAGGGCATCGCGTACTCGGATGGCATCGGCAGCGCGAGATCCGGCTTGCCCAGCGCCCAATCGTTCACGAGCGTGACTGTGGGCAGTTTCTGATCGAGCGATCCGCGCGGATTGCCGCCCGTCACCCACGTGAGGATCACGTCCAGCTCGTTGGGCGTGAGCGTGTGCGCGTGCTTGAACTCGCCGAATCCACCCTCGGCATTCCACGGAGGCATGTGCGCGGCGATGAGCTCCGCACGAATCGATTCGCCCCAGGGAAACGCCTCGTCGTACGTCATCAGCGACATCGGCGCCACGCCGCCCGCGACATGACAGCGCGAGCACCTGTCCCGCAGGATCGGAAACACATCGTCGTTGTATGTGTACTTCGACGTGACGGCCTTGTGCGCTTCGCCGCGCTCGGTCGCGAGCGCCGCCGCCAGGACGATGAGACCGCCCACGACGAGATGCGAAACGTAGCGCGAGCCTTTCAGGCGAGCGGTCATGATTTATGGCTTCTCCGGAAACGCGGCCTGGATGTCCTTCACCGCGGCCGTGAACAGGGCGTACGCCTCGACAATCTGCTGCTTGTTGCCGAGGTCGCCGAACGCGTCGAGCATGTACGCGGCGCGGACCACGTTCTTCACCGCGGGCTCGACGACCTTCTGTTTCTCGACCGGCAGCTCGCGTCGATGTTCGTCGAGCGCCAGCGCGAGATCCTTCGCCTGGAACGCCGGGACATAGACGGCGGCGAGCTCGCCCTTGTCGATGAACTGCCGAATCTGATCGGTCCGCGTGCGCAGCTGCGCCAGCATCTCCGGCACGGTTTCGGGAATCGGCACGGTGATGAGCGCGGGGTTGACGCCCAGCTCGATCAGGTTCGGATCGGCCGGGGCCGGGGCGGACTTCACGGGCGAGGCGCTGGTCGTCTTGACCGGGTTGACATTACTCACAGGCGCCGCGGGGTCTTTCGAGAACGTATCGAACGTGAAATCGAACAAGTTCTCTTTGTCGCCGGCCTTGAACGTGACCTTTGCGCTCATGCGCGCCGGCAGGGACCGCTGGCCGATAGACGTTTCGAGGTAGCTGCCCTTACGAACGAGCGGGTACTTTTCGATCTCGTTTTCCTTCGCGGTCGTCGGATCGTAGACCTGCTTCGTCACGAGACGTGCGGTGATTGGTCGCGCTTCGGCCGTCTTCAGCGGCTTCGTGAAGTCGTCGTACAGATAGAGCCGAAACGCTCCCGACGGCAGGTAGACGCCCTCGATGTGATGCCAGTTGTCGGGCGCCATGAAGAACTG
>JACPZV010000172.1 GCA_016195295.1 Acidobacteriota bacterium | reverse complement strand
CGCCGCCCACAGGCTCCACAGGCCCTCATCGTGAATGCTGATCAAGACAGAACAAAACCGGAGAACGGCAGGAGCGACGTGGTTGAACTGGCCCCCGATCAGGCGAAAACGAGTGGCCCCCTACGGGCGATATTTGACATCGCTGAGGCCCCGACACACGGTTCGTACGGAGCACAGCTCGCGGCGCATTTGATGACGCTCTATTGGTGGGGAGTCGAAGGTGCCGAGACGGTTGTCGATGAGTTCTTCCAACGTGCCTCCGCAGACCTTCGGCTTGAGGCATTGGATTTCATCGGACGAAACCTGGGCGACAGACGCGACGAGACCGCCTCGGAGGTCCTCACGCGGCTAATGAAACTGTTCGATTCTCGTGCGAGCGCCTTCGAGCCAGGCGTTGTCGACCGGGAGCTACAAGCGTTCGGGTGGTGGCTCGCCTCAGAGAAGTTCGACCTGGACTGGGCCCTGGAACGCGCTCTCTCGGTGCTCCGATGGGGTATTCAGCTCGAACCAGACCACGTCGTCGTTCAGTACTTGGGACGCCTCGTCGCCACGCGGCCCGTTGCCGCCGTCCGTTTGCTGATCGGCGTCATCGACAACCAAGCGGATCAATGGAGCATTCACGGCTGGCGCAAGGAAGCACGTTCCGTGCTCGAGTCCGCTGTCGCCTCTGGAGACGAAGAGGCCGTGGCAGTAGTTCGCGAAGCGATCGGAAAACTGGTCGCACGTGGGCATCTCGAATTTCGAGGTTTGATGAAGGTCCGAAGCGCGAGCTGAATCGTCTCTCAACAACGAGTCGTAGCCGAGCCAGCACTTGCCTGCACGAAGGTCTCTAAGCCACGACAGTCAGTGGCACTTGGCCTCTCCCGCATAGAGTTGACAGTTCGAGGGCCGCGGAAGGCATTTGGTCCCACGTGCGACCCTCAAGAACCCGCCCGGCCTGCTTCTTGTTCTTACCTCCCCATTGCTTGAAGAAGAACGGCACCTTCGCATCTCGACACTGATCGCGCAGATTCTTTGCCCAACTCGGATCCATGGGCCGCGCGTTGGGACCGGACTCGCCCCCCACGATCACCCAGTCGATACCCTTGAGATTGAGATTCGGGAGCGGGCCGAGCAACGGTTCCAGCGAAAGAAATTTGACGAACGAGCTCGTGGCACGGAGGTGATCGATGCGTGCACGATACTTGTCGCCCTCGACGCTCACTCCCATCCAGATATTGGGCGCCCACTCCAGCTTCTGGTTGAGTTGGGCGAGACGTTCGGAGCGCTTCGTGAGCACTTGGAAACGATGCCAATGCGCCCGGCGCATCACGTCGAAGACCTGGTTGATATACGCCAGTGGTACGTCCCGAAGTAACGACGGCGGAGGCGAACTGACGATCAAAGGAACAGATGGAAAGATACGAGATTCCGATACCGTGCCCCCGGGCAACGATCCGAATCCCCCGCGAGACCGGCGTTGAAGACGCCGCTGGTTCGTGGCCAAGCTGTCGATCGCTTTGATTAAGATCCCGAGGCGCGCCTCGGAGCCAGCTTTGGACGCCGTGGAACCGTCACGCCGGCCGCCTTCTTGGCCAGTATCCTCGTGGCGGCTTCGGAACGTTCAACTGCTTACACACCTTTGACAGTGCCACATCGGAGATGCCGTACCGCGCGGCGACCTTCTGTGTTAGCTCCGACCACACCTCTTCGTAAAGTCGTTCGCGATCGTACTGCGCGGGGATGTAGGGAGATGGCGCTCGTGTCGTGCCGACCTCAGAGCGCCGACGGCCGTCCACCGTCAGCCCCAGTCGCGACAATTGACGCTCACATGACGCCACATGCTGCCGCATCCGTGGCACTCGAAGGAGTTCGCGGGCCGCATCCTTGCCGTTCTCGTGAGTGAGGAGCAGGCCGATGAGTTCGACGGTAACTTCGGGTTCGATCCTGTAGAGAATTCGCCGCGTGTCATTCAACGACGAGGGCTCCGGCTTCCACATCGCTCCGCGCTGGATGAGCAGTCGGACTCGGATCGTTGCCGTACGAATCATAGCCCTGAATGCGGCCGTTCTTCCCGTGCTCGACTATTTTCCACGCGCTCGCGACGCGCCGTGTCGCTCCACTACCTGAAAGACGTCCTGCTCCGGCTCGCCACCCATCCCCACTATTTAGCACATCGATCAGCTCACGCCCAAAGGCTGGGGGCAGACGCTCGGCGCGAACCTCTCCGCCTGATTCTGTCTCGGCTGTCCAGTCGAACGCTCATGCCATCGTGCCGGTCTTCCTCGAACCGTTACCGTCCGGATGGTTTCGCGGCTTGGCTCACTCGGGCGTCGAATTCAGCGCCCGCCTTGCTTGGCCGAGTGCCGTAGCCATCGCAATAGAAACACCGTCTACATCGGTTTCGTCATGGAAAGGCGTAAACGTTATGCGAACACAGGGGTCATTGAGCGGGCGGCTATCTTGTGTCGGCGACCGAGCGGAGCGACAACTTTTAAACGGTCCCAGAGGTAGGCCGGCGGGATCGTTATTTCTTCAATGCTGCTGTCCAGTTGAGTACGAGAGTGATCGGCGTAGTCATCGTCTGTTCGACCGCCCTGTTCACCAGAAACCGCTGGCCGTCGGTGGTGACGTGTTGAAAATGGCGTCGATCCCGCGACGCCTCCTCGCGCAACCTCAGAAACGTGAGCGCGTCGCCACCCACGCCACACCCGAAGCAATGAAAGAAACCTTTGGCCGGGTTGACGTGGAAGGACGGCGTCTTCTCCGCATGAAAGGGGAGAGACCCCGGTAGGTCGCACCGACCTTCGTGAGCGCAGAGAGAGCCAGTGTTCGCGCGGCGGTTCCGAGACCACCATCACACACGATGTGTACCGCTCGACGACCGAGCGCGCCTTTTGGCCTTGGCAGCCGCATCGAGGACACGACGTCCGAGTGACGACCGTGAGAAGCTGCAGGAGCGGCTCACCAAGCTGGTCGGTGGCGTCGCGATCATCAAGGTCGGGGCGGCGACCGAGACCGAGGTGAAGGACAAGAAGAAGGCGCGCGTCGAGGACGCGATGCACGCGACCAAGGCGGCCGTCGAGAAAACGTGGAGCCGTGGGGAGGCGGTTGTCGCGGTCCTGGCGGATTTGCGGATTGACCCGATCGCTAGGACGTGTTTACTCGGTCGAGAAGGACGACCCGCAGCCACACGTCGACTTGGCGTTCGGGTTCTTGATGGTGAAGCCGCCGCCGGTGATGGTGTCAACGAAGTCGACCTCGGCGTTCTTCAGATACTGGATGCTGATCGGGTCGACGAACAGCTTGATGCCGTGGGACTCGAAGACCTGATCGCCAGATCCCTGGCCGTTCTCCTCGATCATCAGGCCGTACTGGAAGCCCGAGCACCCGCCGCCCTGCACGAACACACGCAAGCCGCCACCGGCCTTCTGTTCCTCGACCAGCAGCTCACTGATCTTCGACGCCGCCGTTTCAGATACGTTGATCATGACCCTAAGTATACCCATTCGAAGTGACCGTCCTACCGCAGGTAACCGGCTCGGCCCCCCGAAGTTCGCCGGCTACGGATGTTGGCAAAGGACAGGTGGCGTTTCGGCTCAGCATGTCTGGCTGCCTCGTCGCCGAGAACAGAAGAAACACCCGCGGCTTGCGCCACTCCGGGGTTCGTATTAAGATACGACCAGATTGGTCGGATATTCGAGACGCTGATGCTAAGGCTCTCTAAGAAGACGGATTACGCCTTGATGGCGATGAAGCATCTCGCTTCCGATCCGCGGCGTCGGGCGGCCAGTGCCAGGGAAATCGCCGAAAGCTATGACATTCCGATCGAGCTGATGGCCAAGGTGCTGACGCGGCTCGTACGGTCGGGTTTGCTCGTCTCGCACCAAGGCGTTCACGGCGGTTACGAGCTCGCGCAGCCGCCTGCGGCGACCTCGGTGGCGGCGGTCCTCGAAGCCATCGACGGCCCTTTGACCATGACCGCCTGCACGCACGGCGACCACGAGTGCGATCAGTTTTCGAAGTGTAACGTCCGCGACCCGTTGCGCCGCATCCGGGATCGGATCGCAGCGATCCTGGCCGAGTGCAGCATTTTGGAGATCGCGGCCGACCCCGAACCGTCGGCGCCGCCGGTCAGGGTGATGTCGTCGCCGGCCATGCGCCGCGTGTCGGCGTTGTAGGCCGCGTAGAGGAAGCCATGATTGAGATTCGAGAAAGCGCCGCTCGACAGATTCGAAAACTGCTCGCGAAGCAGCACATGGAAGAGGGTGGCCTGCGGATCGGGCTGAAGGCCGGCGGCTGCTCGGGCTTCGAGTACGTGTTTGCCTGGGAACAGGCGCCCCACGAAGGCGATCACGTGTTTGAAGGTCCGGAAGGCGCCAGGGTCTTCGTCGATCCCCGGAGCTTCCGGCTGTTGGACGGCACGGTGCTCGGCTACGACACGAGCCTGATCAGCCGAGGCTTCCTCTTCGAAAACCCGCACGCCAAGAGCACGTGTGGCTGCGGCATCTCGTTCAGTGTAGAGGACACTCACCCCAGCCCTGACGGGCTCGCCGGAGAGGACCATCCATGACCACAGCGACCCGCACGATCGAGGAGCTCGCCAACCGGGAATACCAGTACGGCTTCGTCACCGATGTCGAAGCCGAGACCGTCCCAAAAGGTCTCAACGAGGAGGTCGTCCGGCTGATTTCCGAGAAGAAACGCGAGCCTGAGTGGCTGCTCGAGTGGCGCCTGAAGGCGTACCGCACCTGGCTCGCCATGACCGAGCCGACGTGGCAGAACGTGCGCTACCCGGCGATCGACTACCAGGACATCATCTATTACTCGGCGCCCAAGAAGAAGCCGACGCTCAACAGTCTCGACGAGGTCGATCCGGAAATCCGCGCCACGTTCGAGAAGCTCGGGATTCCGCTCGAGGAACAGAAGCTGTTCGCTGGCGTCGCGGTCGACGCCGTGTTTGACAGCGTCTCGGTCGCGACGACGTTTCGGACGAAGCTGGCGGAGATGGGGATCATCTTCTGTTCCTTCTCCGACGCGGTGCAGGAGCATCCCGATCTCGTGCGGAAGTACCTCGGCACCGTCGTGCCGTACTCCGACAACTTCTTCGCGACGCTCAACTCGGCGGTCTTCAGTGACGGGTCGTTCGCCTATATCCCCAAAGGCGTCCGCTGTCCGATGGAACTGTCCACCTATTTCCGCATCAACGCCCGGAACACCGGTCAGTTCGAGCGCACGCTCATCATCGCCGACGAAGGCGCGCACGTGAGCTATCTCGAGGGCTGCACGGCGCCGATGCGGGACGAGAACCAATTGCACGCCGCCGTCGTGGAGCTCGTCGCGCTCGACAACGCGACGATCAAGTACTCGACGATCCAGAACTGGTACCCGGGCGACAAGCAAGGCAAGGGCGGCATCTTCAATTTCGTCACCAAGCGCGGCAAAGCGGCTGGCGTGAACTCGAAGATCACCTGGACGCAGGTCGAGACCGGGTCCGCCATCACGTGGAAGTACCCGGGCTGCATCCTGCTGGGCGACCATTCGATCGGCGAGTTCTATTCAGTCGCGACGACCAACAACTGGCAGCAAGCCGACACCGGCACCAAGATGATCCACATCGGCCGGAACACGAAGAGCACGATCGTGTCGAAGGGGATCTCGGCGGGGCACGGCCAGAACACCTACCGCGGCATGGTGAAGATCGGCAAGCAGGCGCACGGCGCGCGCAACTACTCGCAGTGCGACTCGCTGCTCATCGGCGATCAGTGCGGCGCCCACACGTTCCCGTACCTGGAGATCAAGAACACGTCGGCGCGAGTGGAGCACGAGGCGTCCACCTCGAAAATCGACGAGGACCAGATCTTCTATTGCCGCCAGCGCGGCCTCTCGACCGAGGACGCCGTGAACCTGATCGTCAGCGGGTTCTGCAGGGAAGTCTTCCGCGAGCTGCCGATGGAGTTCGCCGTGGAAGCGCAGAAGCTCCTCAGCGTCAGTCTGGAAGGCAGCGTCGGCTAAGTCATCATGACCATGCTTGAGATCCACAACCTCCACGTGCGGGTCGGCGGCAAGCCGATCCTTCAAGGCATTGACCTCTGCGTCAACGCCGGGGAAGTCCACGCCATCATGGGACCGAACGGCTCGGGCAAGAGCACGCTCGCGCGCGCGCTGTCCGGCCACCCCGACTACCAGGTGACCGAGGGCGAGGTGTCGTACGAGGGTCGCGATCTCCTCGCGATGGATCCGGAAGAGCGCGCCCGCGACGGCGTGTTCATGGCGTTCCAGTACCCGGTCGAGATCCCTGGTGTGAACAATGCGTACTTCCTGAAAGCGGCCCTGAACGCGATCCGCACGCACCGCGGGCAGGAGGAGCTCGACGCCATCGAGTTCATGGCACTGATGCGCGAGAAGTCGACGCTGCTCGAGATTGACCCGAGCATGCTCACCCGTTCTGTCAACGAAGGCTTCTCCGGCGGCGAGAAAAAGCGCAACGAGATCTTCCAGATGGCGGTGCTCGAGCCGAAGCTGGCGATCCTCGACGAAACCGATTCGGGCCTCGACATCGACGCACTCAAGCTCGTTGCGAACGGCGTCAACGCGATGCGGAGCCCGGAGCGCGCCATCATCGTCGTCACCCACTATCAGCGGCTGCTCGATTACATCGTCCCCGATGTCGTGCACGTGCTGTCGGGCGGGCGGATCGTGAAGTCTGGCGACCGGGCGCTCGCGCTCGAGCTCGAAGACAAAGGATACGGCTGGCTCGAGCCAGAGGCGGCGGCCGCCGCCCCGGCCGCGAAAGCGTAAGGACATCCGCATGACTCGCCTCGTCCAGTCCAGCCCGCAGACCGACGCCTATCTGGCCGATTGCGATCGTCTTGTCACCGCCCGTTCCGCGACGGAGCCCTCCTGGCTGCGGAATCTGCGCCGGAAGGGGATCGAGCACTTCGCGGACGCCGGCTTTCCTACGACGCGCGATGAGGAATGGAAGTTCACCAGCATCGCGCCGATCGCCGACCGGCATTTCGCGCCGGCGCACGATGGTCAGAGCGGCCTCACGACGGATCGGGTGGAGAGCTGGGCCGGCGCACTCGGCGGCTACCGGCTCGTGCTGGTGAATGGCGCGTATGCGCCACAGTTTTCCGTCGGCGGGTTGCCTGCCGGCGTGCATGTGTCCAGTCTGCGGTCTATCCTGGCCACGAACCCGGCGGCCGTGGAGCCGTATCTCGGCCGGTTCGCCCCCCCTGATCGGCAAGCGTTCACGGCGCTGAACACGGGTTTCCTCCAGGACGGCGCGTTCGTGTGGATCCCGCCGGGCACGATCATCGACCAGCCCATTTCGCTGCTGTTCGTGTCGGCATCGCCCGAGACCGCCAGCGTGTCGCACCCGCGCGTGCTGATCGTCGCCGGCGACCGCAGTCAGGTCCGAATCGTGGAAGGCTATGTCGGTCCGCCGGGACAGGAGTACTTCACGAACGCGGTCACGGAGGTCGTGGTCGGGTCCGGCGCGGTGGTCGATCACTACAAGCTGCAACGCGAGAGCCAGCGCGCCTGTCACATCGGCAGCATGTACGTGCACGGCACCCGTGACAGCACCTTTTCGTCGCATTCGATCGCGTTCGGCGGCGCGCTCGTCCGGAACGACATCATCGCCGTGCTCGACGGCGAGGGCGGCGACTACACGTTGAACGGTCTGTATCTCGTGGACGGCCGGCGGCTGATCGACAATCACACGACGATCGACCATGCCAAGCCGCACTGCGGCAGCCACGAAATGTACAAAGGGATCCTCAGCGGGCACGCTCGTGCCGTCTTCAACGGCAAAATCATCGTACGGCCCGACGCGCAGAAGACCGACGCCAAGCAGACGAACAAGGCCCTGCTGCTCTCCGACGATGCGCAGATCAATACGAAGCCGCAACTCGAGATCTTCGCCAACGACGTGAAGTGCACGCACGGCGCGGCGGTTGGTCAGCTCGACGAAGACGCGATCTTTTATCTGCGGGCACGGGGTCTCGACCTGCAGCAGGCGCGCGACATGCTGATCCACGCGTTCGCGGGCGACGTGCTCAACCGGATCCGGATCGAGCCGCTCAGGAAGTCGCTCGAAGAGCACCTGCTCTCCGAGCTACCCGCGGCCGGGGGGCCGGCAAACCAGCAATGACCAGCATCGCCAGCATCGCCGCGCGTCCCCAGGTCGGCTTCAACGTGCGCCGCATCCGCGAGGACTTTCCCATTCTTCGGCAGACCGTGCACGGTAAGCCGCTCGTGTACCTGGACAACGCCGCGACGACGCAGAAGCCTCGTGCGGTGCTTGACGCGTTGATGGCCTACTACAGCGAGGACAATGCGAACGTCCACCGCGGCGTCCACCTGCTCAGCGAGCGCGCCACCCAAGCGTTCGAGGACGCCCGCGCCACCGTGCAGCGCTTCATCAACGCCGCCTCGACGCGCGAAATCGTCTTCACGCGCAACGCCACCGAAGGCATCAATCTGGTGGCCCAGACGTTCGGGCGTACACGTCTCGGCCCGGGAGACGAGGTGGTGATCTCCGCCATGGAGCACCACTCCAACATCGTGCCCTGGCAGATGGTGTGTGAGGAAAAGGGCGCGTCGCTGCGGGTGATTCCGATCACCGACGAGGGGGCGCTGCAGCTCGAGGAGTACGAGCGGCTTCTCGGGCCCCACACACGGCTGGTCTCGATCGTCCATCTGTCGAACGTGCTCGGGACGATCAATCCCGTCCAGCAGATGATTGCGACGGCGCATCGCCGTGGCGTGCCGGTGCTGATCGACGGCTCCCAGGCGGCCCATCACATTACGGTGGACGTTCAGGCGCTCG
>JACPZV010000171.1 GCA_016195295.1 Acidobacteriota bacterium | reverse complement strand
CGAATACGAACGGCAGGGCCTGTCGATCGCGGCCGAACGGATCGTGCTGACGGCCAGCACGAGCGACGCGTACTCGCTGCTGTTCAAGCTGCTCGCGGACGCGGCAGACGAAGTGCTGGTGCCGCGGCCGAGTTATCCGCTCTTCGATCATCTGACGCGCCTCGATCTCGTCGTCTCGAGGCCGTACGATCTCGAGTACCACGGCGCGTGGTCGGTGGATCTCGCGAGCGTCGAGCGGGCGTTCACCTCGCGCACGCGCGCGCTGCTCCTCGTCTGCCCCAACAATCCGACTGGATCGTTCATCGGCCGCGACGAGCTCGATCGCCTTGCCGCGCTCTGCGCGCCGCGCGAGGTCGCGATCATCGCGGACGAAGTGTTCGCGGACTACGAGCTCGAAGAGGGAAGCGCTCGTCGAGCCGGACGCGTCGCGACGCGGAGCGACGTCCTGTCGTTCGCGCTCGGCGGTTTGTCGAAGTCGGTGGGACTGCCGCAACTGAAGCTCGGATGGATCGCGATCTCCGGCCCGGATCGTGTGGTCGATCCGGCGCTCGAGCGGCTCGAGCTGATCGGCGACACGTATCTGAGCGTCTCGACGCCGGTCCAGGTGGCGGCGGCCGACCTGCTCGCCCGCGGCGCCGGCGTCCGACGTCAAATCGCCGCGAGAGTTGTGGCGAACTATCGCCATCTCCAATCGGCGGCGGCCGCGACGCCGGCGTGCACCGTCTTGCGCAGCGACGGCGGCTGGTACGCAGTCCTTCAGGTGCCGTCGCTCGAACCGGAGGAAGATCTGGTGGTGCGGCTGCTCGAGGCGGACGGCGTGCTGATCCATCCCGGGTACTTTTTCGACTTCCCGCGCGAGTCGTTTCTGATCGTCAGCTTGCTGACTCCTCCCACGGTGTTCGCCGACGGGATCGCGCGCGTGTTGCGCCGGTTCACCACGCCGTGACGCGCCGCGCCGGGCTGCTCCTGCCGCTCTTCTCCTGTCCCTCGACGACGAGCTGGGGCCTCGGCGACATCGGCGACGTCGGGCCGCTGACCCGCTGGCTCGCGGCGGCGGGTCTGCGCGTGCTCCAACTGCTTCCGCTCAACGAAGTGGCGCCCGGCCAGCAGTCGCCCTACTCGGCGATCAGCGCGATGGCGATCGATCCGATCTTCATCGACATGGCCGAGGTGGCCGACTTCGCGGCGCTGGGCGGCGAGGCGGCGTTGGCGTCGACCGATCGCGAGACGCTGGCCGCGATTCGCCACGCGACGCGCATCGACTATCGTGCGATCCGCAGGCTGAAGCAGAGCGCGCAACGCGCGGCGTTCGAGCGCTTCGTGGACGCCGAGTGGCGCCGCGAGTCGGATCGCGCGCGGGAGCTGCGGACGTTCGTGAGCGAGCAGGCGTGGTGGATCGAGGATTACGCGCTGTTCCGCGCGCTTCACGGGCGTGAGGGTGACGACCGGCCCTGGACCGAGTGGCCACCGGCGCTCCGGCATCGTAACTACACGTCGATCGTTCGCGCGCGGCAGGATCTCGCGCAGGACGTCCTCTTCCATCAGTACCAGCAGTGGCTGGCCGCCGAGCAGTGGCGGCGTGCGCGCCGCGACGCCAACGGCGTCGCGTTGCTGGGTGACCTGCCGTTCACGGTCGACGCCGACAGCGCGGACGTCTGGGTGCGGCCGGATCAATTTCATCTCGACATCACGATCGGCGCGCCGCCCGATGCCTTCAGCGCTGACGGGCAGAACTGGGGCACCCCGCTGTACCGGTGGGACGCGATCGAACGCGACGACTTCCGCTGGCTGCGCGCGCGCGCGCGACGGGGCGCGGACCTGTTCGACGGCTATCGCATCGATCACGCGGTCGGGTTCTTCCGCACGTACGGCCGGCCGAAGAACGGCGGCCCCGCGTTCTTCACGCCGCCCGACGAGCCGGCGCAGCGTGCGCTCGGCGAGCGCGTGATCGAGGTGTTCCGCGGCGCCGGCGCCGACATCTTCGCCGAGGATCTCGGCACGGTCCCGGACTTCGTGCGCGCGTCGCTGACGCGCCTGGGTGTCGCGGGGTTCAAGGTCTTTCGATGGGAGCGGCACTGGCACACGGCCGGCCGGCCGTTTCGCGATCCGTCCGAGTATCCTCCCGTCTCGGTCGCCGCGTCAGGAACGCACGACACGGAACCGCTCGCGGTGTGGTGGGATCACGCGCCGCTCGACGAGCGTGGACAAGTGAGCGCGCTGCCGACCGTCGTGCGGGTGTCGGGTGGAGCGGATCTCGCGGACGCGCCCTACGATGCAAGGGTCCGCGACGTGTTGATCGAAGCGTTGTACGCGTCTGGATCGGATCTGCTGCTGCTGCCCGTCCAGGACGTCTTCGGCTGGCGCGACCGCATCAACGAACCCGCGACCATGAACGACGAGAACTGGACCTTCCGGCTGCCTTGGCCTGTCGACAAGCTGAATGAAATCCCCGAGGCCCTCGAGCGGAAGAATCAGTTGGCGGAGTGGGCGCGGACGTCCGGGCGTGTGACGTGAACCCCTCTCCGCCTGTCAATCCGTTGCCCATAGCGACCTCTGACTGCGTGCACCTGAGCGAGGGTCGGTTCAGCAGAAACGGCGATCCACCCTGCAGGCAAGTACGCAGAAACTGCCACCCCGGCGTACTCACTCGATCGATTCAGGCCGGATCCACCCGATCGCTCGCTGGCACGGCGCTCGCCTTCTGCTCCCGAGTGGCCGAGCCCTCGACGAGCTGCGAACCGCGGTGTCCCGCGCAGACAGCGCTCTACCGGATCGTGCAGGATCACTTCGAGACCTTTCGCGCGCAGGCCGCGAGTCTGCGCGACGGCGAAGGCCTGCCCCGCTTCGTCGAGCAGGAGTTCCGGGACTTTCTGCAGTGTGGATGGCTCGCCGGCGGGTTCGCGCGGTTTCGCTGCGGCGACTGCGGCCTCGATCGGCTCGTCGCGTTCTCGTGCAAGGGACGCGGGTTCTGTCCGAGTTGCGGTGGCCGTCGGATGGCCGAGCGCGCCGCGCACCTTGTGGATCGCGTGTTCCCCGACGTGCCCGTACGGCAGTGGGTCTTGAGCCTGCCGTATCGGGTGCGCTATCGGCTCGCGTGGGACCATGATCTGTGTCGTGCGGTCGTCGCCGTGCTCCTCCGCGCGGTGCTCGGCGCCCTGCGCGCCCGCGCGCGCTGGGACGGCGTGGCGGACGGTCGCGGCGGCGCGGTCGCGATCGTGCAGCGGTTCGGAGGGGCGCTCAATCTCAACGTGCATGTCCATGCGCTCGTGCTGGACGGCGTCTTCGCGAAAGACGGTGCGCGGACTCTCGCGTTTTACCCGGCGCCTCGTCTGACCGCGCTGGACGTGGCGGAGGTGCTGGCCACGGTGGAGCCGCGGATCAGGCGCCTGCTCGAACGTCGCGGACTCGGGGATCGCGACGACGAGGGCAGTGCGCCGGACGCTTGGGCCGAGGAGGCGCCGGTGCTGGCCGGGCTGGCGGCGGCGTCCGTGCAGGGGACGGTGGCGCTCGGGCGGGAGCGCGGGGCAGGCCGACTGTGTGTGCCATCCTGCACAGGGTCGTCGTGCAGCGGCGGCGACTTGAGGTTCTCTCGTTGATTGACTGGCGCGGAATACTTGATCGGCCTGGACCGCCGAAACTGATCGACATCTCGTTCTTTGGACAACAAGAACTTCAGGAACGACTTCTCCTGGAAGCGGCAGGTCTGGGCGATGGCCAATAGAAGCAGGTATTGAGGAGCGACCCTTTTGAAGAACGTCCCCGAGATCTTCCTCTGTATGGCCAACTGCCTGATCGCCCTTTCGGCCATGTTGTTGTTCCAGGGGATGCCGTCCTGGCCCAGGAACGTGAATAGGTTCTCTCGGTAGCGTTGAAACCGCTTTTGGTACTTGGCGGCGAGTTCGGAAGCATATTCCTTGCTGACGATGTTCCGGGCATAGAACCGCTCGACGGACTTCTCGAATTTTCGCAGGTGCCACGCCTTCAACCCGTGCCTGTCGATGGCGCCGACGATTGGTACGAGCAGCGTCCTGATTTCAAGCACGAAAGCCTCGAATTCTCGGTCGAAGGGCGCGTTCCAGAGATCGTCATTGAGGTCGCGAATCAGATGGACTAGACATTTCTGCTGCTTGCATGGCACCGAGTCGTAGCCAGGGTAGAAATCGCTAACGAGGACGCCGTCGTAACCTGAGAGAACTTGGTGGACAATGTCGGCTTCTCGTGTTTCCGTCATTCGGAAGGAGACGTGCCTCCCGTCCGTGAATACCCAGACATACTGATCGATGCCCTGGATGTTGATCCTAGTCTCATCGACATGGATGAACTCGCTTTTCAGCATAGCCTTGAGGATGGCAGCCTCGGTCACTTTGTAGTACGTTGCCACGTATCTGAGGAAGTTCACAACGGTTGCTTGGCTCATTCCGACGCCGAAGAGGTGTTCCATCATCTGAGTGATGATGCGGTACGGCAGGCGGAGAATGATTCGCTGGTAGATGGTCCACACTTGGAACCCATGCCCAAACGACCTTCTGTAGCGGCGTTCGAAACTCGGCGGACGGTAAGAATAAGCGCATTTCTGGCAGTAGGCCTTCGTCCCCACGTACGTCGCAATCGTTTTCCTGCAACCGTTCCTGTTAAAGACGAGATCGATGACCGTCTTCTCGGCCAGCTTCTCCGGGTCTGACACGAGAAGGACGTGATGTCTGGGGCATCGCCGCTTCGACGCGACGCGAAAGGTACGGGCTGCCTCCCCGGGAATGATCCGTTGGAAGGCCTGATGGCCTTTCGGGGCTCCCTTCTTCTTCGGGCCGTCCGCCTGCTCCGCGTCTCTCAGGCGGAGACGGTTCACCTTCTTGCCTGAGCCGCCCTCGGCGTATTTCAGGATTTGTTCGAATTGCCGATGGACCACGCTCCCGAGATCGGTCGCATCCCGCTTCGGACGATCAGCGAAGTCAACATTTGGATCCGAGTCGGCCTTGTCTTTGATGCTGCAGAGTGCGTTGGCCACCAAACGGAGAGCCTCGCAATCTTCCCGGTTGTACTGAAGAAGGGCGTGCATGTGCTGATCGGCTCCGGTCATCTCCCACCGGTGTCGCCAAACCAGGCTCTGCAAGCCTGACGCTTCTGGAGCTGTACAGGCGGCACCCAGGAAACTCCCCAACGCCTTGAGTCCGTTCGACCGAACAGGGAAATAGATCTTCCCGTAAATGGACGCGGTGACATTGACCAGCCGCCCAACCACGTCTTGCCCTTTGCCATAGCGGCTCGCCAGCGACTCGAAAGCCTTTCGCTCGTACCTGCCATAGTGGTAGAGAGGAGCATCCGGAAATGCTGCGACCCGGTCGAGAAAACTCTCCCAGATCCGGCCCTCCTCCACCACGCTATTCGCCCAGAAGGGTTGATACCGAGTATCGCCATTCTCCCAGACTAGAAGACCGATCAGGTAATAGGAGCCTCGGTCGGGGATGCCCTCTACATCAACGAATAACTCGATTTCGCGTCGAGACAGATCCGGCAGCTGCTCGACGTAGGTTTTTTCCGTCCGAAGTGCCAATGCCTGCAACTCCAGGTTGTGTCGAACGTGTCGCCTTCCTCTCTTCTTGGTCCGCCTGGGTCGGAAGAGATATGAGAGTTGAGTAGCGGTAAAGATGCCTTTTGCATGGTACTTCTTCATGATCCGCGGAGACATCCGGTTAAGGAGACTGAGGTTGTCTTCCCTTTCGGCTTGCCGGTGGCAAGGGTCTCGGAACGGGCAGGAAGGGCAGTGCTTGTTCAGGATGACGGGTGGAGCTTCTTGGCTGGAGTCTCCGGCCCACGCCTTCAGGACCGCGATGATGGACTTCACTTGCTGATACTTCTTCGTCAAATTGAGCCGACATGCTTCGCCATCGGCACGAACGATTGTCCCTGCGATCGGGACATGATGTTGCAACTGCCCAAGGACATGCCCCAGATACGCCAGCGCGATGACCTGTGATTTTGCGACGTGATGAGTTCCCACAACCATAACCGGCTCGTAACCGCTATTTCTCTTTCCTTGCGCCGAAGTCTTTCTTGTCGATCGGACGGCATCACAGCGAGCTTCGAGCCCATCCGCGGACAGCACCACGTCCACGACAGTCTCGGGGTCACCTGAGGGATCAAGTGGGCCACAGGCGACTACCGCGCTAGTGGTCTCCAACAGACGGTTGCGATAAGTTTTACGGTTCTTCGCTTCTTGTTCTTCAATGAGAGAGGCATATTCGTGCGGGTCCCTCTCGACTTTGTCGCACAGGAGGAGGAATGCCTTCCGAGGGCAGAGTGAATAGCCCTCCACGATTTCAGAAGTGATGGCGCATGTCATACGCGGTGGGGTTTCCTCTACGGGCAGAAGCTCCGCATCTGTCGGTTCCGCCTAACGCGCCGCGCGCCGCGGCGACATGATCGCACAGGATCGTCTGGCGCGTCGGCTCCATTCGGATGATTCTCATTCAGACCCGGGCAATGCCCTTGGGGGTGGCGAGAATCGATACCTCCCGTTCGGGGTCCGCGTTTGGTATGATTCGGGTCGTCCGAATCGCGAGAGGCGCGTTGCCATGAAAGCCATCGAACTGATCGGTGACATCGACGATCAGCACCGACTCCATGCGCAAGTTCCGAACGAGCTGCCCGCGGGTCAGGTTCGCCTGATCGTCTTTCTGCCCGGAGAGGACGAGGCCGGCGGCATATGGGCACACGGAATTGCCGCAGAATGGTCGGCGGAGTTGCAAGACCCTCGCGAGGACATCTACACGCTGGACGATGGTCGGCCCGTGAATGCTCGCCGGTGAGATTTACCTAGCGCGCTTCCCATTCGGCGACGTCCCGGGGATGAAATTGCGCCCGGTGCTGCTGCTGACTGGGAGCCTCGGCTCAGTTCCCGAAGTGCTGGTCGCTTATATTTCATCGGTCCTTCCCGAACAGGCGTTGCCTTCGGATCTTATCGTCGATCCCTCTGCGCCAGAATTCCTGGGTACGCATCTCAAAGTCACGTCGGCGTTGCGCCTCCACAAACTCGCTACCATTCATTGTTCGAGCCTGACGCGACATCTGGGCGCCCTCGAATCTGCCCAACAAGTGATCGTGGCCGAAAAACTTCGGGCGCTCTTGGGGCTGACGGGGGAGCTGGAGCCCCCGCGCAGGTCGTGAGCAAGTGCGTGAACACACTGCGCCGCAATAAGAAATCACGTCGGTTCGCTGGGGGTGATTTGGGGTTCAGGCCACGGTTTGGGCGGATGGGGCGGATTGGGCGGGCGGGTTTTTCGGAGGATTTCTCAAAATCCGAGCAATCTGTTCACGGCGGGCGGGTCGGGCCGGATCCGAGAACCGGATCTCGCGGACGCGCCCTACGATGCAAGGGTCCGCGACGTGTTGATCGAAGCGTTGTACGCGTCTGGATCGGATCTGCTGCTATTGCCGGTGCAGGACGTCTTCGGCTGGCGCGACCGCATCAATGAACCGGCCACGGTCACCGGCGAGAACTGGACGTTCCGTCTACCGTGGCCGAGCGACCGGCTGGATGAAATCCCCGAGGCCCGCGAGCGGCAGGAAAAACTTCGCGAGTGGGCAGCCGGCTATAAACGCCTGTAAGCCACGAAGACACGAAATCACGAAGAATACGAATCAGTACGTCGTTTTTCTTCTTCGTGTACCTTCGTGCCCTTCGTGTTTTCGTGGCCACAGGCGTTGAATTCCAGCCTACGGTTGGGCCGTGCCGCGGCCGCGTCCCGCGGGTTGCGGCTTCGGCAGCGGCTTGCGCGGCAGCTTCTCGTCGCGGTTCGCGGTGTTGTACACGAACGACGCCACGATGACCGCGTTGCGCATCATGTCGTTGGCCTGGATGCGCTCGTAGACGTCCATGTTCGAGTGGTGCGTGCGCGAGTCGTACTCGACCTCGTCTTGAATGAACTGGAAGCCCGGCAGCCCGACCGCGTCGTACGACAAATGATCCGTTCCGCCCGTGTTGCGGATCGTGAGCGTCGTCATGCCCATGTTCTTGAACGGCTCCATCCACGCCGAGAAGATCGGCGCGACGGCTTCGTTGCCCTGCAGGTACACGCCGCGGATCAGACCCGTGCCGTTGTCGACGTTGAAGTAGCCGGCGAATTTCGCGTGATCCGGCTTGAGCTGCATCGTCTCGAGGTCGCCGAAGTGTGCCTTGATGTATTCCTTCGAGCCCAGCAGTCCTTCTTCCTCGCCGCCCCACAGGCCGATGCGCACCGTACGCCGCAGCCTCACGCCCGTCGTCTTGAGGATCCGCATCGCTTCCATCATGACCGCCGATCCGGCCGCGTTGTCGGTCGCGCCCGTGCCGGAGTGCCATGAGTCGAAGTGCGCGCCGACCATCACGAGCTCGTCCGCTCTGTCCGTGCCGGGAATTTCGCCGACGATGTTGAAGGCGTTCAGGTCGGCGTCGTAGAACGTGTTGTCGATGTCCATCTGCAGCGTGACGGGAATCTTTTTCTCGAGCGTTCGCCAGATGCGGCCATAGTGTTCGACTTCCAGCGTCACCTGCGCCGGCTGCGCGGGGCCTTTCGGATCGCGCGACACGCCCTGCGGTGACTGCACGAACACCGTACCGCCGTCGCCGCGACTGAAGTCCAGCACCGCCGCCACGCCTTCATCGATCCAGAACAGCGTCTTCTTCCGGTTGAAATCGGCCGCGCCGCCGAAATTGCCGCGGCCGCCGCGCCCCCCGGCGGTCGGTTGCTTGGAGAGCTCGCTCAGTTCCACGTCGGTGTAGCGGCGACCTTGCGCTTCGAAGTGCGCCGGCACGTCGCGCATCGGGACCGACAGCACGAACGTGCCGCGCAGCTTGCCCTTGAACGTGGCGAAGTCGCTCTCGTTGTTGATGACGGCCATCACGGCGTCGCCCGTCACGGGACCGTTGGTGCCCGGCGTCCACGCCTTCGGGTACGCGATGAGCGGGTACGCGCGCGGCGTCAGCGCGAGGGCGACGAAACGCTGGTTCTGCCAGCCGCGGCCGAACGCCCACGTCTCGGCGTGCACGTTGGCGAGCCCCCACTCCTTCATCGTCTTCTGCGCCCAGTCGCCGGCCTCTTTGATGTTCGGAGAACCGGTGAGGCGCGGACCGTAGACGTCGGTGAGGTAGCTTTCGATTTCCATCACCTTCGAGCGCTGCAGTCCTTCTTCTTTGATCTTGTAGATCGCGTCGAGGTCCAGCTTCTCGGTGACCGGCCATTGCGCCGCGAGCGGAAGGCCGACGAGAAGCGCCAGGACGAAGGTGAGCGCAGATGTTCGGTGGATCTTCATGGACTCCAATCCTCCGCCCGAGAGTCTACTCCGACCTTTCACGTGATAGCATGCCAGCCTTTGCACGGGTCTGGCCGTCCAAGGCTGTGCAGCCGATACAATTTCTTACGTGCCTCGCATCCTTCTCTTACTGATCGTCACCGGCCTGGCGGCCGCCGCGTGCGGCGCGAAGTCCGATCCGCGCGACGTGTCCAGGGCGGGTCGCTCCACGGGAGACATCGCGCTGTCGTCGGACACGACCGCCGTGGCCGCGCGCGTGACGCACGGCGCGACGCTGGCGTCGATTCTCCGCGCGCACCACGTCGTGGCCTCGGACGTCGCCGAGATCGTTTCCAAAGTGGCGGCGGTTTTCGATTTGCGGAAGGTGCGCGTCAATCAGCCGTATCGGCTGACGCAGACCACCAGCGGCGCCGTGCGCGGTTTCGAATACGAAATCGACGGCGATCGATTCCTCCGCGTCGGCCGTTCCGACGAGAACGCTCTCGTCGCGACGGTGGCGCCGATTCCCAAAACGCGCAGCGTCGAGATCGTGAGCGAGCAAATCGATCGCCGTGCGCCCTCGCTCGTGGCGGCGCTCGACGCGGCTGGTGAAACGATCGATCTCACGCTGGCGCTGGCCGAGATTTTCGCCGGCGAGATCGACTTCAACACCGAGGTGCAGCCCGGCGATCGCTTCCAGTTGGCGGTCGAGAAGCAATATCGAGACGACCATCGCTTCGCCGGCTACGGTCCCGTGCTCGCGGCGGAATTCGTCAATGCCGGCCGCCGCGTGCGCGCCGTGCGGTTCACCCCCGACGGCGGGTCGCCCGGCTATTTCGACGAACGCGGCGTGTCGATGAAACGGTTCCTGCTGGCGTCGCCGCTGAAGTTCCAGCCCGTGGTGACGTCAGGATTCTCCCGCCATCGGTTCCATCCGATTCTGCGCGAGTCTCGCGCGCACCTCGGCGTGGACTATCGCGCTCCCGCGGGGTCGCCGGTCGTCGCGGTGGCGGACGGCGTCGTGCTCTCGGCTGGAATGTCCGGCGGCTCCGGTCGCCTGGTGCATCTGCGGCATGCGAACGGCCTCGAGTCCGAGTACCTGCACCTGTCGTCTATCGCCGTTCGGGCGGGCACGCCCGTCCGGCAGGGCGAGATCATCGGTCGCGTCGGATCGACCGGCCTCGCGACGGCACCTCACCTCGATTTTCGCTTGAAGAAAAACGGCGCGTTCATCAATCCCGTGACCGCGCATCGCCGGATGCCGCCGTCCGACCCGGTGCCTGCGTCTGAGATGAGCGCGTTCACGCTCGTTCGCGATCGAGCCTTCGAACGTCTCGCCAACGGCGCAGCCGTGTCCGCCGCCCGCCGCGCGAACAATTGATCGGCGGTCCGCCTAAAGGCGGACACTACCGTTCCAGCCACCAGCCACCAGCCACCCGGCCTCTGTCCTTCAGCGAAGGATATAATTCTCACCCCCATGGCCACCGTTCTTCCGTTCCGTGCGCTCCGTCCGAAACCGTCTGGCGCCGCGCGCATCGCCGCCGTCCCGTATGACGTCGTGAGCACGGACGAAGCGCGTGCGCTGGCCGACGGCAACCCGCTCAGCTTTCTCCGCGTGTCGCGTGCCGAGATCGAGTTGCCCGCCAACGCCGATCCGTACGCCGAGGCGGTGTACCAACGCGCCGCGAAGAACTTCGCGACGCTCCGCGCAGCGTCGTTTGTGATCGAAGACGAGCCGAGCGTGTACTTCTACCGGCTGCGGATGGGCGCGCACACGCAGACCGGTCTCGCGGCCTGCTTTTCGATAGACGAGTACGACCGCGACGTCATCAAGAAGCACGAGCGCACGCGGCGGGACAAGGAAGACGATCGTACCCGCCACATGATGGCCCTCGGCGCGCAGACCGGCCCGGTGTTTCTCACGTATCGGGCGGCAGACGAGGTCGATCGGATGGCGGAGCGCGTGACGAAGGGCGAGCCGCTCATCGAGTTCGACGCGCCGGATGCCGTGCATCACGCGATCTGGCGGGTCGGCGGCGCGGATCGAGACGCGCTGGTGGCCGCGTTCGGCCGCATTTCGTCGCTCTACATTGCCGACGGTCACCACCGCGCCGCCAGCGCCGCGCGCGCGCGAACGGAGTGCCGCGATCGCGGGCTTTCCGGAACGTCGCTAGGCGACGGCGCCGACTATTCGTCAATGCTCGCCGTGGCCTTCCCACACAATCAGGTGCAAATCCTGCCGTACAACCGGATCGTGAAAGATCTCGACGGCTTGACGCCGGAGGGCTTCTTGCAGTCGGTGCGCGAGCGGTTCGAAACCGGTGCGGGGCCGGCGGCGCCCGAGCGACGCGGAGACCTCGCGATGTACTTCGGCGGAACGTGGCAGACGCTGCGGCCTCGCGTGCGGCCGGACCGGACCGATCCGATTGGTTCGCTCGACGTGAGCGTGTTGCAGGACCGATTGCTGGCGCCCGTGTTGAAGATCGCCGACGTGCGGACCGACAAGCGCATCGACTTCGTCGGCGGCGCGCGCGGCACGGCAGTGCTGCAAACGCTCGTCGATTCGGGCAAGGCGGCCGTGGCGTTCTCGCTTTATCCGGTGCGCGTCACGGATCTCATGGCCGCCGCAGACGTCGGCGCGATCATGCCGCCCAAGTCGACGTGGTTCGAACCAAAACTCCGCGACGGATTGTTGATTCACGTGATCTGAAAAGAAAACCACGGAGGACACGGAGGTTCACTCTTCCTTTTCGTGAGAGCGCAAGATGAAAGTTCTGATCGCCGACAAGTTCGAGCAGGGCGGTCTCGACGGGCTTAAGTCCGCCGGCTGCGACGTCGTCTATCAGCCGGATCTCGAGGACGCCACGCTTGCGGACGCCATCCGCGACACGGCCGCCGACGTGCTCATCGTCCGCAGCACCGCCGTGACCAGCGCGATGCTTGAAGAGGGCGCGCTGTCGCTCGTCGTGCGCGCCGGCGCCGGCTACAACACCATCGACGTCGCGGCCGCCTCGAAGCGCGGCATCTACGTCTCCAACTGTCCGGGCAAGAACGCCATCGCGGTCGCCGAGCTCGCGTTCGCCCTGCTCCTCGCGCTCGATCGGCGCGTGCCGGACAACGTCGCCGATCTCCGGCTGGGGAAGTGGAACAAGAAGGAGTACTCGAAGGCGCGCGGCGTGTTCGGCCGCACGCTGGGACTGTTGGGCTACGGCAACATCGGTCAGGAAATGGCGAAGCGCGCCCACGCGTTCGGGATGCCAATCGTCGTGTGGAGCCGGAGATTCTCGACGGGCAAAGCGGACGCCAGCGCGGAGCCGATCCCGATGCACGTGGCGGCGACGCCGCAGGATCTGGCCGAGCGCTGTCACGTGCTCAGCGTCCACCTCGCGCTGAACGCCGAAACGAAGGGCCTGGTGAACGCGTCGGTCCTCGACAAACTGAAGCCGGGGTCGTTCTTCATCAACACGGCGCGCGCCGAAGTGGTCGACTACGCGGCGCTCGAGAGGGTCGCGCGCGAGAAGAACGTCCGCGTCGCGCTCGACGTGTTCGCCGCCGAGCCGACCGCCGCGACCGGCGAGTTCAAGGACGCGATCGCGTCGCTGCAGAACGTCTACGGCACGCACCACATCGGCGCGTCGACCGATCAGGCGCAGGAGGCCATCGCCGCCGAAACCGTGCGCATCGTTGCCACCTACAAGGACACCGGCAAAGTGCCGAACGTGGTGAACCTGGCGACGAAGACGCCCGCGACGCACATGCTCGTCGTACGGCACCGCGATCGCCCGGGCGTGCTTGCGCACGTGTTCGATCACCTCCGCGTCGAGAACCTCAACGTGCAGGAGACCGAGAACGTCATCTTCGAGGGCGCGCAGGCCGCCGTGGCCCGCATTAATCTGGACGGCGAGCCGTCGGGTGCGCTGCTGAAAGCCATTTACCGAGGCAACAGCGACATCCTGGACCTGCACGTTGTCACGTTATAGATCCCGACAACACGCTGGCTCGCGACGCCCGTGGGCCACGAAGACACGAAAACACGAAGAAGAACACAGAAGAGACGAGAGGGAACAAGAGGCATGAGCGTTCAGCGCATCTACAACTTTTCCGCCGGTCCCGCAGTCCTCCCGCTGTCCGTGCTCGAAGAGATCCAGCGCGATCTCCTGGCGTTGCCCGGCGCGGGGATGTCGATCCTGGAAATCAGTCACCGCTCGAAGACGTTCGAGTCGATCCTCGCGCAGGCGGAAGCGGACATCCGGTTGCTGGCGAACATTCCCGCGAACTACAAAGTGATCTTTCTGCAGGGCGGCGCCAGCCTGCAGTTCTCGATGGTGCCGATGAATCTGCTGACGCCGGGCGCGACGGCGGACTACCTCGACAGCGGATCGTGGGCGGAGAAAGCGATCAAGGAAGCGAGGAAAGTCGGCAACGTCAACGTCGCGGCGAGCACGAAGGGCGAGAACTACTCGCGGCTTCCGACGCAGGCCGAGCTCAAGCTGACGCCCGGCGCCGCGTACGTCCACATGACGTCGAACAACACGATCGAAGGCACGGAGTACAAAGAGCTCCCGGCCGTTGGCGAAATCCCGCTCGTCAGCGACACCTCGTCTGACA
>JACPZV010000011.1 GCA_016195295.1 Acidobacteriota bacterium | reverse complement strand
TGCTGCCCGACGACATCTGGAAGCCGGCCATCGAAGCGACCGGCGGGAAGTTTTATCCCGCGGGAGACGAGGCGACGATCCTGAATGCGATCAAGGACATCGACATGCGCTCGGCGGGCCGCGTGGAATTCAGACGCTACAGCAGTCAGCAGCCGAAGTTCGCCGGCTACGCGCTCGTCGCGACGAGCTTCTGGACCGTCGCGCTGTTCTTGCAGTTGACGGTGCCGTACTTTAGAAAATTCCCATAGGGTTCAGGGTACCGGGTTCAAGGTTCAGGGTTCTTGGTTCCGGGTTTTCAGTTTTCACTTTCAAGTTTTCAGTTTTAAGTTTTCCCTTCTGGAGCGCTCTTATGAAAGGCATCGCAGGTCCACTGGTCGTCGCCGTCGTGCTGGCCGTCGCGGGCGCGGCGTTCTGGACGATGGGGCAAACCGATCAGCGGCTGGCGGACGTACACAAGCAGCTGGCAACGCTGCGGTTCGTGGCGGCCGGCGCCGGGACCGAGGGCGTCGAGCAGGCGCTCGGCGTCGAGCGGCGCCTGCCGGTCGTCGGACAGGAAGCCGTCACAGACGTGCGCGACGTGCGCGCGACGTCGGCGTACTGGCGGTCGGATTACACGGCGATCGCGCCGCAGAAGGACGCCGGCGGCATCGTGACGGATACGGATCCAACCGTCGTCTTTCTCGCGGCCAACGCGGCGTTCCGCGCGAGCCAGACCAGCGATCGCAACGAGTCGCTGCGGCGGCTCGACACGGCGGTGAAGAGCTACGCGGACGTGCTAAAGAACAGCCCGGGTCACATGGATGCCGCCTACAACTTCGAGTACGCCGTGCGGACGCGCGACGCGCTCGCGCATCCGAAGCCGGGCGCCAGGACCGCGGCGCTCGCAGCCGCGCCAAAGCCGGCGGCGAGAGACGAGCAGAGCGCGGATCTGCCGTCGGGCCCGACGCTGCACGGCCGTCCCGGTGGTCCGCCGCCGGCGGCCAACATGAGTCAGTTCAAGATCGTCATCCCGAAGCGCGGCGAGGAGCGGAAGGATGCGCCGGACGCGGGCAAGGGCGGGGCGAAGATCCGGAAGGGCTGAGAAAGTGAAAACCTGAAAGTGAAAACAGAAAACTGAGAACCAAGAACGCTGAACCAAGAACCCGGAACCCTGAACCCGGTACCCTGAACCCGAACAATGCTCAAAGGGGTCGATCTTAATTCCCTCCGGTTCGCATCGCCTGAGTACCTCTGGCTGCTCATTGCGCCGGCGGCGCTGCTGATCGTGTGGGGCTGGCAGTTCACGACTCGGCGGCGCGACGCGCGGCGCTTCCGGCAGCATCGCCGGCTGCCGGTGCGCGAGCGCTTCCCGATCTTCGGCGGACTGGCGTTCTGGCTGTGCCTCCTGTTCGCGAGCGCGTTCACCATCGTCGCGCTCGCACGGCCGACGGCCGCGGTCGCGCTCGTGCGGACGGCCGGCGTAGATCTCATCGTGCTGCAGGACGGGTCGGCGTCGATGCGCACGCCTGACGTCGCCGGCAACCGCTGGCAGCGATCGATGCGCTTCCTCCGCGTGCTCGGCGAATCGCTGGCGTGGAAGGACGACCGGATGGCGATGGCGCTCTTCGCGCACATCGCCGCGCCGCAGATTCGGCTGACGAAAGATCCCAACACGTTCTTCTTCTTCCTCGATCATCTCAACAACGAATCGCCGTTCCGGCTCGAGGACGACACGACGTGGGACACCAACATCGAGCTTGGCCTCGCGTGGGGGATGCGGCTCGTCGAACGCGACCAGGAGGTCTACGGCAAGTCGCCGAACGCGAAAGCGTTCGTGCTGATTTCCGACGGCCAGGCGTGCCAATCCACGCGGCGCTCGATCGGGCGTCGCTGACCATGATCGCGGACGCGGGCGGCGGCGAGTATATGGAGCTGGACCGCGAGGGCGATCGTGAGATCGCCAACAAGATTATCGACGCCGCGCGCAAGCGCGCGGGATCGCGCGGGCTCGAAGTGGCGAGCGAGGAGCTCTACTGGCGATTGCTGGCCGCCGCGATCGTCCTGGTCGCCATCGGCCTGCTGTTCCTGCAGGAGCGCGTCGAGCTGTGGCTGCAGGCCGCCGGGGCCGGCGTCGCGCTGATGCTCGTCTGGACGTTGACGCGGTAGAACGTCCGATTTCAGACTTCAGACTTCAGACTTCAGACTTCGCACTCTCAGCCCTCAGCCATTCCAGAGCCAAGCCGCTCCTCTTACGCCGCTCGCATCGCCGTGCTTCGCCCGCACAAGCTTCGTCACTATGTGATCTGAAAACACGTACGGCGCCCAGAGGTTCGGGACGTTGTCGTAGAGGCGATCGATCTTCGACAACCCGCCGCCGAGCACGATGACGTCGGGATCGAGCACGTTGATGATCGACGCCAGCGCGCGCGCCATCCGCTCTTCGTACCGCGCGAGACACGCGACCGCGCGCGCCTCGCCGGCCCGAGCGCGCTCGGCGATCGCAATCGCGTCAACTGTCGGGCCGGAATCGTGGCGGTCTTCGTCGCGCGAGGCTTTCCCGCCTCCGCGAACGCTGCGGCGGGGCTCGCCGAAGCGCCGGAGGCGCGAAGGCGGCAGGGCCGCATGTTCGGCGTAATCGCGCTCGAGGCCGGGGCCCGACAGAAACGTCTCGATGCAGCCGCGGCGGCCGCAGTAGCACGGCGGGCCCG